>JABGTQ010000206.1 GCA_018647025.1 Nitrospina sp.
GCGGAAAGACTCATCCCCTACTTCGTGATAAATGAGAACAAATTCTCGAAAATCTCTTTCATCATCATTTGTTATCATTGCTTCCCAACCACTCTTCATTGGTTTGGAATCCCAAGGATCTAAATATTTTGATCCCTTAGGTTCAACAATCATAACTCCAGTCAGTCCTAAAGAAGATGGATCACGTCCAGCATGACTCTGAATCATATGACTTCCTTCCTGCTCATCGATCGGAATCATCCATTCAAAATCTTGGGATTCACCAGATGCGGTAATACCGCCCGTAGATGCTGCAGTTGCTGGCAACCCAGAAGAACTAATAATCATTGCTGATCCATTAACCTGAAAGCCAGCGTCTTCATCCTCTAGTTCATTAGAAAACGTAACTCTAAGGCAATCTCCTTGATTGGCACGAATAACCAGTGGCTGAATAGCGTCACCCTGCAAGCCATTTGTAACAGCACCTGGGTCTAATTCATCTTCACGTGCAGCCGCATTTTTTTCTTCCTCAGCTCTTACTCTTTCAACGTCATCCTTTAATACATAAGTATAACCGGGATAATAATCACCCCACTGGTTCAAGGTAATCTCTACGTTTATTGCTACGACGTCATACTTTTTGACTGGAGCATTGCTCGGACAATGTGCACCTTTAAATACTTCTTGTTTAGCTTCCGTGGGTCCAAGCAGATAACTTTGCTGTAGTTGGTGTGCTGACCAAGAGTCATGGAAGCCACCACCTGAAGAAGCTGGGGTCGCGTGCTCCTTGATCTTGTTCTGAAGTCTATCCATCAATTGCATGAAAGTTTTATCGAGACGATCTTGACGGCCATCCATGCCGCTCATCATTTCTTCATAGTCGATCTGAGTCTCAAGTTTTTCCAGCCAAACTGGTCGGTCATGCGCTTTTTTGGTTTTGTGATCAGATGCAGCAGTAGCATTAGATACTAGACCAAAACTAAAAGCTAACGTAAGAATAGCCAGCATTTGCCACGACTTCCAGCCTTTGGTGATACGACGTAACATGTAGATACCTCCCTTGGAAATGTAAACAGACAAAAAAATTTATAAAAAAATATGTAATAACGGTCTTTAGCACCGTTTTATCTAACAAGAGTGAGTAATTTTAACTGTGGGAACTTATCATTTTTTAACCAATTTGCAAAGTCTAATTTAACTTCTTTTTGTTAATTCAATGTGAAATTTATCTTTATTTCTCAAAACTAATAAATCTATTTTCCCTCCACCCAAAATAGAGCCTAAAAAATCTTTAAATTTCATAACTTCAAGAACTATTTTTCCATTAATAGCTTCAATACGATCACCCACCTTAAGACCATTTTCATCGGCTACGGACCCTGGATAAATCATTGATATAACTAATCCTTTATTATCACCAATGCTTTCGACTTCAAGGCCTAGAGGTGACTTATCGTTATCTTGAAGTGATTTTTTAAAAACTTTATCAGGTCGTTTTACTTGATTTTTCAGTTTAACTGTTACTACTTTGCGCATCCCGTCTCTAAGAATATCCAAGTTTACCGATTGTCCTGGCGAGAAAGCACCTATTAGCCTAATCATTCTGTTCGGTGAACCAACAGAAGTACCTCCAATTTTCAATATCACATCTCCAATGCGTATTCCTGCCTGGTGAGCGGGATCCCCTTCAAAAACAGAGTTTACCCAAACACCTTCACCCGCTTTTCCCTTTACTTGTTGAGCAATTTTCTCGGTCACCAGTTCGATACCAACACCCAACCAACCCCGCCGAACCTCTCCAAATTTAAGCAAGTCATCCACAACATTACGAACAATATTGGAGGGAATGGCAAAACCGATACTCTGCGCATAATTAATGATAGCCGTATTAATTCCTATAATATCACCTCTAATATTTAGTAGTGGGCCACCACTATTTCCAGGATTAATCGACGCGTCAGTCTGAATAAAATCTTCATAACGTGAAAGATTTACATTTTCTCTGTTCAAACCACTGATGATTCCAAAGGTCAGTGTGTCGTTGAGTCCATATGGGTTTCCTACCGCGACGACTAATTGCCCAATCTTAAGCCCAGAGGAATTACCCAATACAGAAGTCGACAGAGGTTTTTTCGTTTCAATCTGAACCACTGCAATATCCGTATCCTCATCTGCTCCCAAAACAGTACCTACCTTCTCTTCCCCACCAAGCAAGGTAACCTTTACTTTTCCGGACCCCCGAACAACATGACCATTAGTAACGATAATTCCATTTATCCCGTCAATAATGACACCTGAACCTGCACTGGCTGGCATTCCCGAATTATTGCCTTGCCGGCGAATCGAAGGCGAAGGAGGAACATACGCTGACAAACTTACTACCGATGGACGAACCTTGTCTGCAAGAGACACTAGTGCCTCTTCTAGGTCGGCTAAAAGGTTTGACTCTGTTGAATCTGCATAAACGGGATGAGAGGAAAAGAAAAGAAGGCACGCAAAAAAAATAATCGTGCTTAATAGTTTATTATTTGCAAACTGGTGGTCCATTGGTAGTCTAATGAATCAGAGTTTTAAATGAAAACAAATATTAGTGAGTTTCTGATTATGCAGGAGCGGTCAAACTAATGGAGAACCAAAAAAATAAACTGTAAATAATGCTAATGCTACTAATCTTTCAAATAAGCCATTCGTTTTAGGCTCCAAGCGTACCTATAATTATTTATGAATAAGCCCAGAGAGAAATAGGGTAGCCTTTAAAAAACTCTACTGACAAGCAAGGATTCTGTCAAGAAATATTCCCAGAATGTACCCGCTATAAAGCTAGGGTGAACCAGCTTACATCGTGATGGTTTTTTATGCCCTTACGATATTGATCACAATTTTCTTTTTACATTGAAATGTAGTAAATATAATACATGGATTATAATAATTTTGAGTCAAAGTCCGCTCAGGAAATATTACAATGGGCTAAAAATAAATATGGTAAAAAAGCAGGACTCGCTTCCAGCTTTGGCATGGAGGATATGGTCTTGATTGACTTGCTGGCCGGGTTACAGGGAGATATCACAATATTCACATTAGACACCGGTCGATTGCACGAAGAAACCTACGAAGTCATGGAACGCGCTCGATCCAAATACGGGATTACAATAAAAGCCTATTTTCCTGATAAAGAAGACTTAGAAATTCTTCAAAAAGACAAAGGTTTTTTTTCCTTTCGCGAAAGCGTGGAAAATAGAAAGGAATGTTGCACTATTCGTAAGGTAAAACCTCTTAACAGAGCACTTGCTAAATTGGATGCTTGGATCACGGGCCTTCGGCGAGAACAAGGGATAACCAGAGTAGACGTCAACAAAGTTAGTCTTGATGATAACCACAACTCTTTAATCAAGATCAACCCATTAGCTGACTGGTCATTAAATATGGTCAAAGAATACATCAAAGCTAACGATGTTCCGATTAATGCTCTCCATAAAAAGAACTACCCCAGCATTGGATGCGCCCCTTGCACGCGCTCAATAAAAACAGGGGAAGACGTAAGATCAGGACGATGGTGGTGGGAAAATCCAGAGCACAAAGAATGCGGACTTCATCCTCAATCTTAGACCAGAATCAACAAACTGTTCCTTAAATACTAAATAACAACTACCGTTTTTCAATGTTATCCATAACTCGTTTCGGATCAGCAAGCACGTCAACAACCCACATTATGATTGACCTCACCATTTCTTTCACCGTCTCAAAGTGACTGCGTTTATGTTTGACCTTGCCTTTTTGCCAGCAAGTTTCTATTGTTTTTTCAGCTTCAAAAAGAAGATGCGGCAAAATCTGAAACGATAATATTCCGACCATTATAAATTCCTGAAGGGCTTCACTTTTCGAAAAAAACTTTGATTTTGAACCGGAAACTATTTCCATAAGAGACTGTGGTGAGGTTGTCCGCACCAAGATCATGGAAATCCAAATCATACATGCCAGCCTAGACACTGAGTAAACACTACACTCTAAGCCTTCATTTGTGATAGAAAGAGAAAGTTTACTAAAAAAAATAAGCGGAGTCCCTGGAGTGAAAAACAAAGGTGTCAGACCAAGCACAAAAAACATAATTCTTAAGGCCATCAAGCGTTTCCACGCTTCCAAAATAAATATCCCGGAAATCAACATTCCCAAGTGACACAAAAAAAATATACCCACAAGCGCAATACTATCACCTGCACCGGCAATAAAAATACATACCAGAGCTAAGACTATTTTAGTACCTGCTCCAGTAGCATGAAGAATAGAATTTCCCGGGTCGTAAGCAGAGTTTTGGACACTCGTCATGACAGTCAAGGCACTTACCTTAAAAAATATCAAGCTATTCTGTATGTTAAAATAACTTAAGTAAAATAATCTATTACCTCAAATTGGTCAAACTTAGAATGAATTCTAAGAACATTATTGAAAAAACTCGTCTCTATGTAGAAAAAGAGATGGCTGGTGATAGTTCAGGTCATGATTGGTGGCATATCTATCGTGTCTGGTCTATAGCAAAAAAAATTGCTCAAAAGGAAGATGCCGACCAAGTCGTCGTGGAGCTTGCTGCCCTACTCCACGATATTGCGGATTGGAAATTTAATGATGGAGATGAATCTGCAGGACCCGAGCAGGCAGCCTGCTGGCTAAACAAAAATGATGCAGAACCAGAACTAATTGATTCAGTGTGCGAAATCATTTCAACATTGTCCTACAAAGGGGCAAACGTGGCCACTCCTATGCGCACGATCGAAGGTGAAATCGTACAAGATGCTGATCGTCTAGACGCTATAGGGGCAGTGGGTATTGCACGGACCTTTGCCTATGGTGGAAACAAAAATCGATTGATATATCACCCAGACGAAGTTCCTGTTATGCATGAAAGTTTTGAACATTACAAAAGCAATAAGGGACATACAATCAATCATTTTCACGAAAAACTTTTATTGCTCAAAGATAGAATGAACACCCAATCTGCCAAAAACATTGCAAAGCAAAGACATCTCTTTATGAAAGAATATCTGGATCGCTTCTATAAGGAATGGAATGGTGACGCATAAAGTAATCCAGCAAGCAGCAGAGTTAATCACTAACGCAAAACGAGCTTTATTCCTGACAAGTGCGGGAATGAGCGCAGATTCGAATATCCCAACTTTTAGAGATAAAGATGGCTATTGGAAAAACTTTCCTCCATTTAAAGAAAAAAATCTTCAAGCTCAAGATTTGGCGAGCCCCTGGGCCTTCCATAATGAGCTAACACACGCATGGGCCTTTTACGAATGGCGCCGACAAAATGCCAACGAAAACGTGCCCCATGAAGGCTATAAAGTCATCGATCAATGGATAGAAAATCACTTTACAGAAGCCTTTATACATACCACGAACACGGATGGTTATCATCTTCGTTCAGGATGCTCTACCAACAAAATACTCGAAGTACACGGGTCAATGTGGCGGCTCCAATGTCTTAATGTTTGTTCACATGTTTTCTGGGTTGAAGAAACAGTGCCTCTTTGCACGCTCGACCGGAAAACCATGAAAGCTTCTAACTATCCAACCTGCCCCCAATGCGGCGGGACTGCTCGTCCACATATTCTGATGTTCGGGGATATGGATTATATAGGTCACCCAGAACAAGAAAAAAATTTTGAAAACTTCCTTAGAAAAGAAGTCGACCTTGCCTTATTAGTTGGCAGCTCCGGAGCAGTACCGACGAATGACTACCTTGCTCTTGAGCTTAAAAACAGGGGTGCAAAACTTATCAATATAAACCCGGACCAATCTGCCAATAACATAGCCCAAGCGGATGTTTTCATTCCACTAAAAAGTGGAGATGCATTCTCACAGCTTGGAGCATTGATTTTTTGAGCATAAAAACATCAGTCTCCTTAAGTTATTAATATTAATTAAGTATCCCTAATTTAGATTAAAGATATAGTATGATTTGCAAAACTATTTCTCTATAATACGAATATAAAACTTATAAAAATAGAGATAC
Source organism: Nitrospina sp. (assembly GCA_018647025.1). Lineage (GTDB taxonomy): Bacteria > Nitrospinota > Nitrospinia > Nitrospinales > VA-1 > Nitromaritima. Next base: position 5,993 of record JABGTQ010000206.1, read on the forward strand.
TAAAAATGAAAATTTTCATAGCTACTCTTGTTTTATTCTTAATAGGCAGCACTTCTGCTCATGCAAGTTGCAGCAAATCAAAAATTTGTTCCATGCTTGGGAAAATGAATCACTTTTCCATCCTAGATAAATGCCCTGACGCTGGACCTTTATTGGCAGAATGTAAAAAAGTCAAAGAAACCACCATAGAGGACCTTCCTCCTGGACAATTTGTTGATAACGGGGATGGGACCGTAACGGACACCGCCAACAAACTTGTATGGATGAAAACAGGTGAACACGACAAGCAAGGAAAGTTGAATAAAGTCAAACTGAAAATAGCCAAAAAAATAGCAGCCGCAGCTAGTACCGCTGGCCTTACCAATTGGCGCATCCCTTCACTTCCTGAGTTTAAGACATTGTTTGTTTCCAAGCGGGTTCTTAATGCCGGAGGGAAAAAGGCTTGGATTAATCCGGTTTTTGACGATGGGGTGGGTCACTATTACTGGACTAGCACAACATGCGACCAAGTCTCTGTGATCACAGACCGATACCAGAAAAAGATTTGCCAGCAGGGAGAACTAGGTGCCTGGCTAGTACACTTCAATATTAATGCGGTCTTCTGGCACCATAAAAGTGAAGATTACCACGTATGGTTGGTAGCAGACTTAAAATAATCTGAGTGATTTGTTACAAGCTTAATAGCAATGAGTTTATTATAAATTCAAAGAATCCCTTCCTTCAAAATATATTCAATACAGCTACGTATCGAGCAGATCAGCACTTCCAATTCTAATAGAACGAATACATATTTGAACCTTTTTAAATAGTGCAAATATAAGATTAAATACATCTAATTTAATTTAAGTCATTATTATTAATAAATAACCAAAGTAATTGTCCCGTCAATACAGAAGTAGCGTTGGATTTAAACACCTTATTAATGAAAGGAGTCCTATCATGACATTAGATGGCGAAATTACTGAAATCACAAGCCCACCCAACAAAGCTGATCGTTTTAGGGGTATCACTATTTGGGTCCCTGCAACAGAGGAGCACACCGAGATAACTTTACCGGTTGAGGATTTTAAAAAGGCAGGGCTTGCTGAAGGCGACCAAATCGCAATCAAATTAGAAAAAAAATTCGACATAGATGCAATGGCACAAGACCTCTTCAAAGGAAAGTTATAGAAATTCACTTGGTTAAATATAATTTTTATATCCAGTTGTTTTAAAATTGCTACATGTTTCTAAATTTATATGAAATCAATTTTAAGTGAATCTCCAAAGATTCTACAAATATGAAAAAAACAACCCAATTGAAACAGTTGGGTGAGTTTGGACTGATTGAACGCCTTCGTTCAAAACTTAATACCCACTCACCACGGATAAAAAAAGGGATCGGAGATGATTCCGCAGTTTTTTCAACACATCCAAATAAGTTACAGCTGACATCAACAGACGCACTCATAGAAACCATCCATTTTGATTTAAAAACAATTTCTCCAATTCAGTTAGGACATAAGGCTATAGCCGTAAACATAAGTGACATAGCGGCAATGGGAGGCACCCCATACTTGGCACTTATTTCATTAGCATTCCCCTCATCCACATCCACCAAATTTATTGACAAACTATACTCAGGGTTTCAAACAATATGTGATTCAAATAAAATAGAATTAGTGGGTGGCGATACCGTAGCCTCTCCCAAACATTTGTTCATCAACGTATGTATTGTGGGTGAGGCTTTTAAAGATAGAGTCTTTTATAGAACAGGAGCAAAACCAGGTGATCAAATTTTTGTTACAGGCAACTTAGGTGATTCTGCTATGGGCCTCAAAATTTTAAGGGAAAAAATTAAAAAATCAGGATCTATAAAACACAAAAATACACTTGTAAAAAAACATTTGGAGCCAATCCCTCGAGTAAAGGAATCTAGCCTGCTAGCCAGATCGAAACTAAAAATAACATCGATGATTGATATAAGCGATGGCCTAACTCAAGACTTAGGTCACCTTTCTACCGAAAATAATCTTGGAGCAAATCTTTACGAAGACAGACTCCCTGCTTCTAAAGCTTTATTAAATGTTTGTTTTCAAAAAAAATATAATCCAATTGATTGGATCTTACAAGGTGGAGAGGATTATGAATTGCTGTTTACAATAAAGCCAGAAGATGTTAAAAAATTAGAGAAATTATTTTTAAAGGCTAATGTCTTTGTATCCCATATTGGGGAAATCACCAAATCTCCAAAAAAAATAATCTTGATAACGGGAAATGGTAGCAAAGTTCCCCTTAGAGTAGCGACGGGGTTCAATCACTTCAAGTAAAAGTAACGATAGCGACCTTGTCATATAAATTGAAATACACCCACCAAATTAAGTTTAATGATTTAGTTTTAAAAACGTCGGTCATATTAGGAGCCGGCTAACATCTTGGACGAGTCTATATTACCGCATATACTTCTTCTAACAGTCCTTCTTGTTTTTTCAGCTTTTTTTTCTGCCTGTGAAGCAGCTTTTTTCTCTCTCACATCATTTCAACTAAAAGAATTAAAAGAAGAGAAGGGGCGCTGGGGACTCGCCGCAAATGATCTTCTTGAAAAACCAAGAGAATTACTCATAACCATTTATATTGGAAACGAGCTGGTAAATATTGGCGTATCCGTTATCACGACATCTATTTTCATAAATCAATTTGGAAATTTTGGTATCGGGATTGCGATTGGAGTGGGAACCTTTCTTTTACTTGTCTTTGGAGAAATTATTCCAAAAACTCTATCGCTACAATTTCCTCAAACTTATGCTATTTCAGCCGCATACCCTCTTAGATTTTTCGCCTTACTAGTAAGACCAATACAATCAGCTCTCACATTAATCGCAGAAAAATTTATCTTATTTACAGGATTTACCTTTAGTAAAGATAAAAAAACCGCAATCACTAATGATGAGTTTCGTACAATGGTTCAAGTGGGTGAAGGCGAAGGCGTAATTGATTCGGAGGAAAGCGAACTCATCCATAACGTTATAAAATTTGGAGAAACAACTGCGGCAGAAGTTATGACACCTAAAATAGATATGTTTACATTATCTATTGATGACAAACTTGAAGATATCCTACCGCGTATTATAGAAAATTTTTATTCACGCGTACCCGTTTTTGATAGTGATGGTGAAAGCTTTGCGGGAATTTTATTTACCAAGGATTTAAACAAATTAAAGAATTTACCTTCTGAAAAATTTAGCCTCAAAAGTGTATTGCGCCCCTTCCTTTCGATTCCACAGACAAAAAAAATCAAAGAACTTCTACAGGAATTTAAAAAAAGAAAACGCCACATAGCTGCTGTCTTAGACGAGTACGGTAGCATCTGTGGATTAGTTACTCTGGAAGATATTTTAGAAGAACTCGTTGGTGAAATTGATAGTGAAATGCGCCTTGAAGAAAACCCTTTAGTCAAAATTGATGATAATAGTTTTCGTCTTCTAGCAACCTACCCGGTTGATGAGTTCAACACTCATTTCCAAACTCAGATTTCCGAAGAAGAATACGACACAGTTGGTGGTTTTGTTTTTGGTCTTTTTGGCAGAATACCAAGGTCAGGCGAGGCAATAGCTCACGAAAATTTAAAATTCAGAGTTGAAAAAATGAAGGGAGCTCGAATATTAAATCTTCATTTAACTGTTATAAGTAAAATTACTAACAATGATCAAAAAAAGGTTGTGGAAAAAACATAATGGCCCTTACAACCACCTTAATTTTAATTGGAAGCTTTATTCTCATGGAAGCTTTTTTTTCTGGATCAGAAATTGGCATGATTGCCATTAACCGGATCAAAATGAAAAAGAAAGCTGACGAAGGAAATGGCTCTGCCCAAATTGTTCTTGATTTATTGAATACACCAGAAAAACTATTTGCCACCACGTCACTCGGAACTAACCTTGCTGTCGTTTCTAGTACTTCTATTTTTACAGCTTATATGGTGACGAATATGGGACCAAAGGGCGAACTAATGGCCATGGTTATCCTTTCACCTATCATTCTATTTGCAGGAGAAATTGTTCCAAAGATAATTCTACAAAACCGCGCCGATGTTATCATGCCATTCTTGATTAGACCTCTAAACGTAAGTCTAGGACTATTATCCCCTATCATAAGTTTCTTCACCGGTATTTCTAATTTTGTTACTTACAAGTTAATTCGGTTGCCAAAGGAGGACAAAAAGTCATTTAGCCGTGATCAAATTCTACAAGTTCTTAGTTTAGACTCACAAACAATCGCTCTGGATGCCGCCGAGAGAACTATGATCCATAAAATTTTTAATTTTGGAGAAATTACTGTCGATCAGTGCTTGGTGCCGCTCGTCCAACTTATAGCTATTCGTGATGATTCAACTATAAAAGAAGCGCACCAGCTTGCAGTTGAGACAGGTTTGTCAAGGTTTCCAATCTTTCACGAGAGAATGCATAACATAATTGGCATTCTGAATACTTTTGATCTATTAAACCAGACTATAGACGACTCACCTCTAACCCACCTTATCCGACCTGCGCATTACATTCCTCCTAATAAGAAAATTGACGACCTCCTTAAGGAGCTACAAAAAAGAGGTTTACATATGGGAGTGGTAGTAGATGAGTATGGTGGTTGTATTGGGCTTACAACAGTAGAGGATTTACTTGAAGAAATTGTAGGAGAAATCGAAGACGAATACGACAAACCAGAACAAAAGTTTCAGCCATATCCTGGGGGTGGTTATATCATCGATGGAGAAATGGAAATAGATGCGATCAACGAAACTATCAAACTTAACCTACCTACGGGGGATTATGAAACTCTTGCTGGATTAATTTTGAATCGGTTGGAAACGATCCCCCAAACTGGCGAACAAATCACCGTAGAAGATGTCCGACTGACGGTAAAAGAAACTAGTCGACGAAAAATCCAATCAATTATCGCAATCAAAGTCATCCCCGAAAAAACCCCAAAGGACTTAGCGATAGACTAAAACCATCGGCTAAACAGTTATCTTGCCCTCTAATTCTTTATAGGCTTCAATAATTTCTAAAAATTTGAGATGAGATTCCTGTGCCTGTTCTTCTCCAAGGTGGGCAGTTTTATCAGGATGATATTCCATTAACATTTGGTGGTATGCTTTTTTTATTACATCATGGGGTGCTTTGGAGGAGACACCTAGGATAGTATAGGGTGTTTTTAAAGCAACAAGGTAATACTTGTCTCGGATTAAATCGTGCTGATCATATGACAAACCTAAAAGTTTTGATAACTTATTTAATTCATTCTGAACGACCTCACTTAATTTACCTTCAGCCAAAGCAACCTTATAAGCCAATGCAAGTAAAAGAGAAGTATAATGATTATTACAAGCTTTACAGTATTGCTTAACAATTAGATTTAAATCGGGGTTTACCTTCTGCGTTTCATCAACAACATTATCGATGAAGCTAAGTTCGCTAGCAGAATAACTAAGATTTTTTTGGAAAAATATTTTTATTGCCGTTCGAGAATGAGGTTTTACAATTCCACGAATCATCGATATTTTTGTCATTACAACCGCAATACAAGTAACAAAAACTCCTTTATCATTAAGTCCCGGAAGAGATTTATTTATTTTATTCTTGAGTTTCTTAGTAACAATATGCTGCAATGCACCACCAATAACAGCTCCCATTGGACCGCCACGCAAAAAACCCATACCAGCTCCAACAACCCAAGACATCTAGAATTACCCCCTTCAATGATATAAAAATCTAAAAAAACTCTTAACAATTAATTAAACAAAGTCTAACAAAGGGTTACTTTTATTAAGGACAGAAAATATATTATCTGTATTAAGGGAAAAAATAAGCTATACAAGCTCATGATAACAAGAGCTGAGTCTTAATAATAATTAATTTAACTAAAGTTTAGAAAGGAATTCATATGATAAAACATATTGTGATGTTTAAGTTATTAAACAAAAATAAAGAAAATACAGAAAAAGTTGTTACAGCATTAAAAACACTTGAAAGGAATATCGACGTCCTTTACTCTGCAGAAATTGGAGTTAACTTTAACAAATCTGATAGAAATTACGATATCGTACTGATAGCAAAATTTAAGAATCATAATACTCTTAAGACTTATGAAACTCACCCTAAGCATCTTCCTGTTGTTGAAACCGTGCGCTCACTTTGCTCAGGA
>JABGTQ010000207.1 GCA_018647025.1 Nitrospina sp.
CTAGATTACGCAATGAGCGTAATTATTGGGAGAGCGCTGCCTGATATTAGAGATGGATTAAAACCGGTTCATCGTCGCATTCTATATGCAATGCAGGTGGTAAGTAATGCCCATAATAAACCATATAAAAAATCAGCTCGTATTGTAGGTGATGTAATAGGTAAGTACCATCCGCATGGCGATACAGCCGTATACGACACGATTGTACGAATGGCGCAGGATTTTTCCCAAAGATATCCTGTTGTTGATGGTCAGGGTAACTTTGGATCCATAGATGGTGATTCAGCTGCCGCAATGAGGTATACCGAAATTCGAATGTCAGCAATCACACAGGAGCTTCTACGTGATCTAGAAAAAAATACTGTTCGGTTTACGCCAAATTATGACGAGTCTCTAACCGAGCCAACGGTTTTACCAGCGTCATTTCCACATTTGCTGGCTAATGGTTCGTCGGGGATCGCGGTTGGAATGGCAACTAATATCCCACCGCATAACCTTAGAGAAATAATCGATGCAGCTGTTCATTTGATTGCAAATCCTGAATGCGAAACCCAAGACTTGATTAAATTTATACCCGGTCCAGATTTCCCAACTAGCGGTATTATCAACGGAACATCGGGAATTAAGTCTGCTTACCTTACAGGGCGGGGAATCGTTAAAGTTCGAGGTCGGGTGAATATTGAAACAATGGAGAAGGGTGATCGAGAGCGTATTGTCATTCAAGAACTTCCGTATCAGGTCAATAAAGCACGTCTGGTAGAAAAAATTGCCGATCTTGTAAGGGAAAAACGACTGGAAGGAATTTCAGACCTTAGGGATGAATCAGACCGTGATGGAATTCGCGTGGTTCTGGAGCTAAAAAGGGGGACTATCCCCCAGGTAGTAATAAATACTCTTTATAAAAATACTCAACTTCAAGATACGTTTGGAATTATTATGCTGGCATTGGTAAATCAGCAACCTAAAGTTCTTAACTTGAAAGAGATGCTTCACCACTTTGTTCTATTTCGTAAGGAAGTGGTAACTCGCCGAACTGAATTTGATTTAAAAAAGGCACAGGAGAAGGAACATATATATTTAGGTCTAAAAATAGCGATCGATAATATGGATGCTGTAGTCGCTTTGATACGAGGTTCAGCCGATCCTATAGAAGCACTTTCAGGATTGGTTGAGAACTTTTCGCTCACGGAGATTCAAGGAAAGGCAATCTTAGAAATGCGTCTCCAGCGTTTAACAGGGCTGGAAAGACAAAAAATAGTTGATGAACTAAAAGCAATTATAAAATTAATAAAAGAACTAAAAAATATTCTAGACAGCAATGAGGTGAAGTTACAGATCATCCGCGATGAACTTCTTGAAATAAAAGAAAAGTATGGAGATGATCGGCGCACAGAAATTATTCCCAGCGAAATGGACGATATAGATATTGAGGATATGATTCCCGATGAAGATGTGGTGGTCAGTTATTCACGTGGTGGATATATCAAACGCCAAAGTATAGACAATTATCGTTCCCAACACCGGGGTGGAAAAGGAATCAAGGGAATGAAGGTCAATGAAGAAGATGTTGTGGAAAACATTTTTATTGCTTCAACCCTAGATAGTCTGATGGTATTTACGAGCCTTGGTAAGGTGCATTGGCTTAAAGTGTATACAATTCCTGATGTGCTTCGTACTTCCAAAGGCAAATCGATAGCAAACTTACTTTCCCTTGAGCCCGATGAAGGTATTGCAGGAATTCTATCGGTTAAAAGCTTTGAAGAAGGTAAAAATGTTTTGATTGTTACCAAAAAAGGGGTGGTAAAAAAAACATCATTAATGGCTTACAGTAAACCTCGCCAAGGAGGAATAATAGGGTTGACAGTGGATAAAGATGACAGGGTTATAGCGGCTGGGGTAACAGATGGTTCTCAGGATATCCTGATGGTAACTAGAGGCGGACTTTCTATTCGTTTTTCCGAAAAAGAAGTTCGGCCTATTGGAAGAACGGGTCGTGGGGTTCGCGGTATACGTTTAAAAGAGGATGATCTCGTTGCGGGAGCTTGTGTCGTAAAACCAGAAGCGGCGATTTTAACGGTAACGGATAAGGGTTATGGGAAAAGAACAAAATTAGCTGAGTATCCGGTTCAGGGTCGGGGTGGTATGGGAGTCATAACGATCAAGTGTAATAAAAAAATAGGTTTGGTTATCGGGGTGGAGCAGGTGATAGAAAATGATGAGATACTTGTAATTACTTCTAATGGTAATATTGTTCGCATGCGTGTAGATGAAATTTCAGTAATAGGTCGTAATACTCAGGGAGTCCGTGTAGTTGCCTTAAAAGACGATAATTACGTGGTTTGTATTGAGAAGTTGATGGAACAAGCACCATGAATCATAAAGAAACCTCATAACGCCCCTCGCTTGATCCCTATTGTGTAAATTCAATTATAAAAACTCAAGGCATTATGAAATATTTTTTTAAAATGGTTATCATTATTTTATTGATAATACCCTTGTGGGCTTGCAACACTGATCAAGGAGTACAATTAATTCAAAAAGCCAACAATGAATGGATTAAGGATCGTAATCACAGTGCCGTCGAAATGTTTAAATCTATTTTAAAAAAATACCCGTCGGGTCAATTTGCAGAGGAAGCACTGTTTCGGCTGGGTGAAATCTATCACTTTAGCCTAAATAATAGTACTCAAGCTATTAGTTACTTTCAGGAGGTTATGCAGCTTAATAGAAATAGCCCATTTAGTTCAGGATCTCAAAAATATATTGCAGAAATTATGGAATTTAGTTTTAAAGAATATGATCAAGCAATTATTGAGTATCAGAAATTAATCTACATGTTCGACGAACCAGAAAAAAACTCAGGTCATCAATATCGAATTGCATCGATCTATATTAAAAAACAAAATTATAAACAGGCTTTAGCCGAGTTTGAAATTCTACTTACAGACTATCCAGAAAGTTCCTGGAATGAGGTGGCCCAATTTAGAATACTGGAAATCTTGTATACGTTGAACCGTTGTCCAGAGATTCCAGAATATTACAATAATTTTGTTTCATCCTATTCTAATAGTAAATATAGTGGGGAAATGAAATTTATTATTGCTTCCTGTCTTGAAGAAAAAGGACTGCTAGAAGAAGCTTACAATAAGTTTAAGACTTTGACAGCGAATTACACCTACCCAGCACTGCTTAAATTGAAATTAGAAAATATAGAAAAGAGGATGAATAAGTAATGAAAAAAAATTTCTAAGAATTTGAGAATTTTAAGGTAAATTATAATGAAGCTTGGGTTCTGGGGCATTGGATAATCATCAAAAAATGCAAGGAGGGATGGCCGAGTGGTTTAAGGCGGCGGTCTTGAAAACCGTTGTACGAAAGTACCGTGGGTTCGAATCCTACTCCCTCCGCCATTTTTTAACAGCATATCGATGTAAATGAATTAATAGTAATATTAGGAACTTTTAATATTTTAAAAAACACTTAATAGTTCTGGAGAGGTGGCCGAGTTGGCTTAAGGCGCACGCCTGCTAAGTGTGTGTAGGCTTAACACCTGCCGAGGGTTCGAATCCCTCCCTCTCCGCCACTTTTTGTTGAGGATGATAAGAATTTTGGAACGTTTAATAAATTACAGATTTTTGTTGGTACTGGCGTTGTCTGTGTTCATCGGTTGCACGCATGAAAGCAAGGGAGATATCGCAGATCTGCCAAAGACAGATATAAATAAACTGAATGTTTCCCAGTTTGAAGGGTCCCGATCAAAATCTGCCCAAGAGGTTGATGGCGATTATGCTGGCAAGGCGGCAGACGAAAACCATCCCAATGTTCAGGAAGCGGTGAAAGTAGAGCGTGCCGTTGATGTGCCGGACGCGGTAAAAGGGAAATGGAAAGCGGTCA
>JABGTQ010000208.1 GCA_018647025.1 Nitrospina sp.
AAATATAAAAATAAATAACGCATTTAGCGAAAGATAAATTTGAGTAGGGTGCAAAGAAGTTTCAAGAGGGGCCAACGATCTAGGATTTGTAAAAATTATTCCAAAAATAGCATCAGTTTCTTTACCATAACAACACCCTGCAAAAAGGCATCCCCACCTTCCTATTGCTTGCCCGATGGCAATTGAAGGCACAAGTAGATCTGCAGTTTTCCATACAGGCATATGATGACGATTTAGATACCATAAGGATACCAAAACGCCTAAAATTAACCCGCCATAAAAAACTAAACCACCTTTCCAAAACTTAAAAATTTCTAAAGGATAAGCCCAGAAATATTTGTATTCAACAACCACATAGAGCAAACGTGCTCCAAGAAGAGCTGAAACCATAATATAAAAACAGAGATCTAAAACCTTTTGCGAGTCAAGCCCTTCCTTCTCGGCTCGCGAGGAAGCGAACATAATAGCAACCAAAAAGCCAGTCGCCACAAGTAGTCCATATGTGAAAATTTTTAAAAAACCAAATTCAATTAGAATGGGGTACATAGGCTATGAGGTAATTACGATACGACAAATAAAAAGGCTAGAGTTGCTCTGATTTATTCGGTGGATTTGAAATATTCGTTTTTTCTGGATAACCAAAAAAAAGATCATACATCATAAAGCTAACCCCAATGGTAATACAAGAGTCGGCAATATTAAATGCAGGCCAATGAAAACCATTATAAAAAAAATCTAAAAAATCGATCACTTCTTTAAACACAATACGATCGATAAGATTGCCTACGGCTCCACTAAAAATTAAAATCAGCCCGATTCTTGCAGCCTTTTTGTTCTCTGGTGATTGGTGAAAAATAATAAGAATAGCAATAATCGCAATTAGAGAAGTTACAACAAAAAACAATACCTTATATTCAGATTCATGACTAGCAAATAACCCAAAAGCCACACCAGGATTTCGAATATGAGTAAGGTTAAAAAACCCCTCAACAACTGAAATCGAATAATGCCTTGGGATATGGAGAGTAATCCAAAATTTAGTCACTTGATCAAGTATGATCAAAACATTTGAAATTAAAAAGAGTTGGGAGTATTTATTTTTCAAAATAAATCACTCCTTTACAATTTCTAGATTTTTGATGCACCGAAAGCAGATCTTTGCATGTTCTCCCTTATCACTACTATCTTCCTTAAAGTAGTTCCAGCAGCGATCGCATTTATCTCCCTCCATGCGGCTAACTCCCACTTTTAAACCTTCTATTTTTTCACTGGAGTAAACTTTATTCTCACCTCCTAAGTCAGTAACTACCTCAAGAGAAGACACAATAAAAATAAATTTTAAATCCAAATAATTATCACCTAAAACAGAACTTATATTGTCCGGCAATATCATCTTTACTTGCGCATCCAACGAATGACCAATCACCTTCTCGCTACGACACAATTCCAATGCTTTACTTACCTCTCTCTTCAGATCTGTCAACATATCCCATTTGCAAACAAACTCATCATCAACCGACACATCAATCGAATTTGAAAATGAATTCATATGAACACTTGTATCATCTGAATGAGAAAAGTAGGACCAAATTTCTTCTGCCGTAAAACTAAGAACAGGAGCCATCAAACGGGTCATCCCAGTCAGCAATTCATGTAAAACCGTTTGACCTGATCTACGAGCTAGTGATTTATTAGGATAGGTGTACAGCCGATCTTTCACGATATCTAGATAAAAAGCACTAAGGTCGACAACGCAAAAATTATAAAAACTCTGGTAAAAAACATGAAACTCATAATTCTCAAAAGCTTTTAAAATTTTCTCGTTCAATAATTTAAAACGATAAAGAATATATTTGTCTATCTCTTGAAGATCATCTGCAGGGACCAAATCGGAAGTCAGATCAAAGTCGTGCAAGTTACCTAGAAGATATCGGAAAGTATTTCTGATTTTTCTATAAGCTTCTGTTAACCGCTTTAATATTTCTTGAGAAACACGCATATCTTCTCTGTAATTCTCAGAGGCCACCCAAAGTCTTAAAATTTCCGCACCATATTGATCAATGATTTTTTGTGGAGCAATGACATTCCCAGTAGATTTTGACATCTTCTTTCCCTTACCATCGACAACATACCCATGAGTGAGTGCCGCTTTATAGGGTGCTTTATTTCTTGTCCCGACTGACTCCAACAATGAACTATGGAACCACCCTCGGTGTTGATCACTTCCTTCAAGATAAAGATCGGCCGGCCAATCTAGGTTCGGATCACTTTCAAGAACAGCCGCGTGACTCACTCCTGAATCAAACCATACATCCAGAATATCGTTAGTTTTAGAAAATTT
>JABGTQ010000209.1 GCA_018647025.1 Nitrospina sp.
ATCGCTAGATCCTTATAATATCTTAAGTCTTAAAAAGTATAATTACAAGCGGTTTTATTTCACTTAAAAAAATTAAAGAATCACAAAGCGTTCTAATCTTAAAATTTTTAATAAATTATATTAAATTCAATAATTTAGGTAGAAATAAATAGAAATTAGGTGAGGGGTTGGGGGGGTAAAATCAGATTAAATATCAATGATATCATCATCTTTATTAGATCCAGATTGGTAGTTTTTTTTTGTGAAAGGGTTATTCTTTTTATATTGACTTTGAGTTGTTTGTGGTTGGTTTTGTCGGAAAAGTCTTAGAGTTAAAATTACTATCCCAACTACAAGGGCTATTACGAAAAGTGTGAATGTGAAAAATGAGAGCAGGGCAATACCAGCGCCAATCCAAAGAATTAGTGAAAATTTGTTCCATAAAGTCATTCTTCTTGCTGTTTGTCCACCAATTTTATGATATATCATTTTTTAAGATACAAATTAACGGTTTTATTAAATCATTAAGAATGATAAAACAAGTTATGAATGAAGTTACATCCAGCATTATACCTTGTCCTGAATGCAAAGTAAAAAATCGGGTCAAGCAATTCCGTCCAGATAAAATCCCTCTATGTGCTAAATGTGGAGTGAAATTGGTGAGCAAAGAGGAAAATGATACCCAAGTTTGGTTTAGCAAGTCACTAAAAAATATATCTAGTATTCCTGATCCGGAGTGTTTGGGAGAGCAAAAATAAAAATAGAAGAGCATTAGCATGAGGTCAAATTTGTGATGCTGATATGAAAATTAACTACAAATCTTTTAATTTCGAAGGAACTCTATGGATACAGTTGAAGTAATTGATAAAGTCTTAAAGGAAAAAATTGCTGCTGATTATGTAGAGATTATAGATGATAGTCACATGCACCGTGGTCATAAGGCCGCAGGCGGAGGAGGGCACTATTCTGTTAAAGTAGTATCTAAAGAGTTTGAAAATACTGATTTGCTAAACTGTATGAGAATGGTATATACCGCTTTGGACGATCAAATCAACGGTCAGCCAAAGCTCATTCACGCACTTCAGATAAAAGTTTACACACCCTCTCAGTGGGCTAAGGACGTGTAATGTCACTAGCTTCTATACTCACTTTTTAATTAGATGTTGAAAGTTAGTTGCTAAACTTCTAATTCTTCGCAATTTTTTAGCATCTCTGACTCGGTAAGAAATTTGTTCCCGTCATTTGTGATTTGATTTTTGTATAGATCCAACTTAAGATATTTTTTGCTTTGAGGTGAGTCTGCAAATGCTTTTGCACCTTCATCGCCGACAACATTCCCAAACATTGACAAGGACTTCAATTTTGGTAGTTTCTCGCTATTGGCAATTGCAATAGCACCGTCATCCCCAATATCATTGTGGTTAAGATTTAGCATTTCAAGGTTACCTAGGTGAGGCGAGTTAGCCAATGCTTCAGCCCCCTCATCTGCACATTGATTTCCTGGAAGAACAAGTTCCTTAACTGTTGCTAACTCTGAGTTTCCTGCTAGTTCCATGACACCTCTAAGTCCTAGAAATTTATCTCTGAGGTTAACTACTTTCCCGTCATCAGACATATTTTCTTTTAAAAGCTTTTCAACTTTGCTCATTACGCACTCCAGCTTTAAGGTGTGACTCTTAAATTATTGGTATTCTATCAGGTTTAAAAGCACATAGTTGTGGAAATAAAAAAGCCGGTCACATTTAGTGACCGGCTTTTTCTGAGCTATATACAAATTTTATAAAAGCGGATCTAGAAAAAGACCGTCAGTTTTCCACTTTTCTATTTCCTCCTTAGTAGGGATTGGAGGGACAGGTCTTTTCTCTGTACGTTTATCCAAGGGATCATGGAACGTTCGGGCGTAAGCTTCTGCTTTCCATAGATAAAGGTGCTGAAACATCATGCCCCAAGGTGCCATGGCTGTTCCATCTACGCCTCTAGTAACTCGCTTGTACCATAATGAATCTGGCCAGTCCTGCATTTTAACACCTTCAAGTCGATCTGGCATTTTGTCGGTATCCATATTGTCAGCATTACGAAAATCCAGAGCACCAGTCATCATGGGAATTCCATCTTTGCCATGGCAAACTGCACAATTTAGTCCATCAGTATTAGGTTCCAATCCTTCAAATACTACTTTACCTTCTTCAATA
>JABGTQ010000003.1 GCA_018647025.1 Nitrospina sp.
AGTTTCACAGTTTTTACCGAGGCATAAATCTTTTTGTCTACCCACATCCTCCCATACAGAAGGAAGTGGCTCAAAGGGCAAATTTCCCTTTGTACCAGTTGGGGTTTCATTTACCCAATCAAAAATAGCTGCCATCTGCTCCTCTTCCTCTACCATAGTAAAAAGACCCGACTGACTTGCCCTTTTTAACCTTCTCAAAGAAAGATAGTTTTCATTACCTAAACAAAGCGCATATCGAAATGGAATTTTTAATTTTTCATGAATAAGTGGGATGTCATGATAAAGGAGTTGCTCCTGCAAAGTTTTAGTATGGGTTGAGACCACAACTTTTTTATTATGTTTTACCGCCCATAAAATTGCTGGGATCAGGTAAGCTAAACTTTTCCCTGTCCCCGTTCCTGCCTCTATAATTAAATGATGTTCGCTATCAAAAACTCTCCCCACAGCCTCCGCCATAGCAATTTGTTGAGGCCGACACTCAAACCCTTCTATGGCGTCAGACAAAAAACCACCTTTATCAAGATACTTTTTTACTTCTTGTTCAATCATAATTAAACATGTTATGTGGACAAAGCTTGGCGGTAAAGCGATTTATTGATTTAGTTTTTAATTCCTTGGGTTGACCGCAGGTCATAAGTTTTCTATTCTTATTAAGTCCTTTCCTTACTTTTGATACTTACATTGAATGCCAGCATTATTTCTATGATAAATCTCTTAGCTTGAATAAAAAAATCATGAAATATTTTAAATTTGGAGACGTTTATGAATAAAACTATCTTTTTTATATTAATAATTTCTTTTTGTTCTATAAGTGCCCAAGCCAAGGAGGTTAACGATCAGACTCTTAGAGATTCGTTATCCGTAATAAATGAAATACTGAGCTCCCCCGACCAAGAAATCCCAGGGAACCTTATTTCTGAAGCAAAAGCTATTCTTATCTTTCCAACTTTAATTAAGGCAGGGTTTTTTGTTGGCGGTAGATATGGTAACGGCATCGCCTCAATGCGAACTAATAAAACTGGAAAGTTTGGCCCTCCAGCATTCCTCACCCAAACTGGATTGAGTTTCGGTTTTCAAGTCGGGGCCGAGGCAGTGGATCTTATTCTGTTAGTAATGACGCAAAGAGGATTGGAAAGTTTACTTAAAGACAAATTAACTTTAGGGGCTGATGTAGCAGTTTCCGCCGGACCCGTTGGCCGCCATGCAGAAGCTTCGACGGACATTCGAATGCAAGGTGAAATATATTCTTACTCAAGAAGCAAGGGTGCTTTTGCCGGTATTTCCCTAAAGGGTACCGTGATCAATAGCGATGAGGAAGCAAACTTTGATTATTACGGTCGGTTTTTTAAAACCAAAGATATACTAATTGATGAAAGAGTTAAAAATATTCCCGAATCTGGTAAGCAGTTTATAGGACGGTTGAATTTTTTGGTCTCCCCCAAAAAAAATAAATAACCTAAATTTATTACTTAGCATCTTGTTTATTTTGACCAGGTAATGTTTTTCTACGTAACTTATCGTTAATTATATCTAAAATAATAACGTCTTCCGAAATTGCGAAAAGCGGCGCCTATATACAATATCAATGGAGTTCTTAAAATCTATCCTGTTGATATGAGACCTAGTTAATCGAATAAGATCAAAGCTTAAATCCTATAGCACTAAACCACAAGAGCCCTAAACCTGCTAACAATACGCTCGCATTTAACTTTACTGCCAAAGAATGAGTTTTTTTAAATGTTACTTCTAACCGAGCTTTTTCTTCTGCGGAACTGGCCGACTGCCTAAGAGTTTTCAATTTCCTTGACTTGGGACTCACAACTAAACCGGCATAAAACCATCCAGCTATCATAATGAACAAAAGTATTTGCTTGGGGCCAAAGAATACTTGCCCGCTAACCAGTAGGGAGGATAAAGCCATCACAGCGCACACGTACCCAAAAAAATAATACCTCGGGAAAATGACACCTACCACCTCCCCAGCCTTTTCACGCTCCAAAAGCTTAAAAATTACTGGGGCCGTAAAAAATGAAAAAAAAACAATACTACCAATCCAACCCACTAGACTAAAAATATAAGCAAAATGAACAAAATCCATCAACATGTTATAAACCTATTTTTTATAAAATAAATCTTATTATTAGCTCTAAATTGCAAACAAAAAATACTGTTCTAAACACTCAAAGCCGATTCAATTTCCTCAATAATCTTCAATGCAGCTACACTCGGCTCCTTGGCGTCACGAATAGGTCGGCCTACAACTATAAGATCAGCCCCATTAGATATTGCCTCTCTAGGTGTAACGATTCGGCTTTGATCATCTTTTTTAATGTCTGCCCATATCGGGCGTATTCCAGGAACCACTGCCTTAAAATCATTACTGCATTTTTGCTTTATTAAAGCTACTTCTTCACCAGAACACACAACCCCAGCACACCCTGATTTTTTAGCTATATTAGCTCGGTCTAGCACCAATTGCCTCAAACTAAGTCCCTCCTTATAACCCAATCCTCCAAGCTCTGATTCTGAAATACTAGTAAGAACCGTAATAGCTAAAACTTCCAACCCTAAATCTTTGACCTCGGTTGCGGTTTGTAAAATTTGACCACCGTCAGATCCGTGAACGGTAATGAATCGAACACCATGCGTTGCAGCTGATCTTAGAGCCGAGTGCACTGTTGCTGGAATATCATGTAACTTGAGATCTAAGAAAATAGATGCGGAACTATTTTGCTTCACTATTTTAAGAACATCAGGCCCCTCTTTAATAAACAATTCAAGCCCGATTTTAAAGCAACCAACCGTATCGGAAAGTAAACGAACATACCTCTCAGCCTCTTTTCGATTTGGGACATCCAATGCGAAAATAAGACTATTCTTTGCTAGTATGGATAGGTTCACGAGGGGGTTGGGTTAAAAATAATTTCCTATGCAAGGAACTCATTATGATGTTTCTAAATATGCATTTTTATACTCTACATTCCTTCAGATATTAGAGTTTTTAGGTAAGTTTGTCTAG
>JABGTQ010000210.1 GCA_018647025.1 Nitrospina sp.
ACCTTACAGTCAGGTGGATGGATTCTTGCCTACGGACACGGTTTCGGCAACTTGGTTCATCAAATGTTACCATTTTTAAGCTTTACCTTTGCTTCCATGGTAGCAGTTTTAGCTCTTAATACTTTTGTTTTAACAACCCTTGATTCCGCAGTACGCATAACACGATTTCTTGTTCAGGAATCTGTTGGGGAGAAAGTAGTTCTATTTAAAAATAAATATATTTGTACAGTTTTAGTGGTATTTTTTTCATATTTAATAGGGGCGACTGGCGGTTGGCAGAAAATCTGGCCTATTTTTGGAGCAACTAATCAGCTTATTGCTGCAGTGGCATTATTTGTTATTGCTACGTGGCTTATGGCAATGGGAAAACCGACTAAATTTGCACTTTATCCAGCTATTTTTATGATAGTCACCACAATTTGCGCATTAGCTTGGCAGTCTTACAGGTTTTATACCCAACCTGAACCTAATGTTCTTTTAGGCACTGCCGCAGCTTTTCTGATTATTCTCGCCTTGTTTGTTGGGTATGAAGGTATGGCAACGCTTAGAGGTAGGAAAGTAAAACTGATGACAGTCTCAGCGAGGATTTAAATTTAAATACTTTTTCTAAGCTTGAACCTTAATATGAGTTATACTAACTCTAATAAATACTATCAATTTTTGCCGTCTTGAGATTGATTCGGCCCACTATTTGGGAATAACTACCTGTGAAACTCAGTGAAGTATTAGCTGTTCAAAAGAAAAAAAAAGAAGGAAGTATTTCTGGTGGAGTAAATCGACCTAAGGTAACTCCTGTAGCTAAAGGAAAATCAGAGATAAAGGTTGTCCGTACCAGAGAGACTCCTAATCCGAGCGCAATACAATTTGTGCTTAATTCGCAAATTGTGGAACATGGTAATCTTTCATACGAATCGAAAAAAGATTGTGGAGATGATCAACTTGGAAAATTTTTGTTCGATAAACCCGAAGTGAAGACTGTTTTTATTATGGATAACTTCATAACAGTAACTAAAGTAGATGATGTCAGTTGGAACCCTCTTAAAGATCAAGTTTGGAAAATGATTGACTCAAATGTAACCTTATATAAAAGTGATAAAGGTGCCAAACTAAATATTGATGTGGAAAATTTTTTATCTTTGTCAAATGATGAGAAACTCGATGCCGTAGAAATGGTACTTGACCGCTCAATTCGAAAGAATCTTGCCCAAGATGGAGGCGGAGTGGAGGTGAAAGGAATTAAAGGAAATGTTGTAAAGATTCTTTATCAAGGTGCTTGTGGAAGTTGCCCAACCTCTTCAACCGGGACCCTCCAATATATCCAGACCCAAATTCGCCAGCAATTACATAAAGATCTTGAAGTAAAAGCAGTCTAGAAAATACTTATTATTTTTTAAACATAAAAGCTAAAAACCCCGAAAAGAGTTCTCGTCTATAAATGCTAAACCATTCAATATAGCTAAAGCTTCTTCAAAATCAAACTACGCTGCACTTTCATCTTGTATATCTAGTTTGAATAATGTTTTGTCTTCTCTTACATTGTTAAAGTCCATCCTACCTCTTAAAGAATTCTCTTGGTCTTCATTTCCGTTATAGTCTTGGTTTCCCCTTAAACTCGGTAATGTTCCATTCCAAACCCAATCCACAATACGTATAAACAAAATAGAGCTCACATGAAGAAGTGACCATATAGCAAGAAAGGATATGAACAACGTGAAAGCGATCTTTCTAGCCCCCCAACCTTCAACACCATGAAGAATTGCGTTTAATGGGTGTAAATATTTAAAAAAGACTGCAAGTAGTGCTATAGGTAGTAAAACAGATCCAATTCGTCCAAATCTTCTAGTTATTCTCATAACTTTGACCTCTATTTCGGGTTAAAAATTAATAGTCTTTTTACGTAGTCGCACTAATGTAATGAATTTGGAATGAGCTAAGTGTTCTAGCCACTAAATTCTTTTGCTTTTCCCATTTTGGCGCGGACCCATAACATTAGTAAATAGTAGTGCATCTGTAAATCTCTCTTAGCAATTCTAATTTTTAAATTTAATAATTGATTCATAAGTCATCTCACTTTTAGATATAGAATATATTTTGTTAGATAACTTAATAGTATCAAATATAGTCATATAAATCAATGATTTGCGAAATATATATTCTTTAGATGATGTGTTCGAGGATATGGTTTTGCTAGATTGCGAGTATTTTTTGTTAAGTGTATATATAACCAATAGCATCACACTGGTACTAGCGGCTATATATTTTTTTAAGATTATTTTTAGAAGCAATAGAAAAAATATAACGATTCAAATAAAAATACATATGGAGAGGACCTAATCCGTTTGAGCGATTGGAGTACAAAAACATGTGTATTAAATTCTGATAAAGGCGTGAAAGCTAACTTATCAATAAAGGATGAATATTTAAGTATAAGGTTGATGAAAACCTAGTATGACATTTTAATATTTCGAAAATTTTGGAATATTTATGTTCCTGGTGACATATTGGTTATCGCCAAAATTAATGAAACTATGTATCCCAACACCTTGATATAATCCAATGACGTTATAACTATATAAGAATAAATTGATTGTAGTTTTTCAGGAGAACTCTTTTTTTAGCACTTATTTTGAAAGCGAGCGGGCACGCTCCAAGTTATTGTTTGCATCGACATAGTTTGGATTAATATTTATCGCATTCTCAAAATACTCGATAGCTTCTTTAAGTTTTCCTTGTATTGCTAGAGCCCTCCCAAGATTATTGTGAGCCTTAGCGAAT
>JABGTQ010000211.1 GCA_018647025.1 Nitrospina sp.
AGTGGTATACATAAACAAGGCAATAACGGTCAATCGTTGGGTTGCGGCGTCTAAGTTTTCGCCATCTTCGTGTTCCCATAATTTTACAAAAAGTTCCGTGATTTTATCTTTATCGCTAATTATATCTTCGGTATCTAAATGTTTTAGAATAGGTTCTATATGTGCGGCTGCTTTTTTGGCAAAATCGGAATCTAATGTTAATTCGCTGTCTTTATTTTTAGTCATAGTTAAGCTTTCAAAAAAATAGATTAAAAAAAATCCTTAGACACAGGAAACACCAGGTCCGACCTTTATTGTGGTCTAGTTGTTCTCCAATACGTAATTATGTAACTCAAAAAGTAGCATATTGATGGGTAAAGTATCAAGGTTATTAGCAGTGGAGAATATAAGGCGAGAGAAGGGCCGTACTGGTAGATTCAAGAGTTTTAACTATGAAATACTTTTTTTAACGCTATTCGATTTATGAAGCAGAATTTTTTTGACATAGTAATTATTGGCGCCGGGGTTATTGGACATAGTATTGCATTCAAGTTGAAACAATGCCGGTCTGACCTCAGGTTAGCTGTTGTTGGAGATCCTATGAACTCGCTTATGGCTTCTCGAGCTGCAGCTGGCATGCTGGCACCTTTTGGTGAATGTAATGAAGCAAATAGATTTTTTAGATTCTGTCGAGATTCTTTTCTGCAATACCCTGACTTTATTAAAAGCTTGATTTCTATAAGTAATATTCCCGTTTTCCTTTCCATGAAGGGTTCCTTGATCCCTTCATTTTCGTTGGATAATGGCTGGGAAAAAAAAGTACAGTTTTTTCGCGAACAAAATATTCCTCATGAAATTTGGTCGCCTGAGCGATCTAGGCAACTTGCTCCAGCTTTAGTGGAGTCCTGTGGAGAAGTAATGTGGGTAGGAGAAGGTCAGGTTAATAATAGGGAAATGCACGATGCTCTTGTAACTGCTTCTAATAAACTGGGTGTTGAAATTATCGAAAAGAATGTGTCTGGTTTTATTCATGACTCCTCATCTGTGGAAGCCGCAGTCGTGGAAAAGCTGGAAGTTAGAGGCAAAAAATTTGTTCTTGCTTCTGGAAGTTGGTCATCGCAATTGGGAGATGCTCTCGATGTTTCACTCCCAGTAAAACCAATAAAAGGCCAGATGTGCCGCGTGCAGGTCGAAGATGGTCAACTTGATTATACAGTCCACGGTTTAATGACATATATTGCCCCATGGCAAGGAGGCAAAGGCTTTGTGCTGGGAACTACTATGGAGGACCGAGGATTTAACCCCATAATTGAAGATGATGTGATTCAAGGTCTTATTGACCGAGCGGCAGAGGTAATACCCTGCATTAAAGATGCACCACTGATTGAGAGTTGGACAGGCTTACGCCCAGCGGCTGAAGATTTGATGCCTGTTATGGGGAAGAGCTCTCGTTATCAAAATCTTTTTTACTCAACAGGGCATTACCGAAACGGAATATTGCAAACACCGAAGCAGGCTGATTATATTGTGGAAACAATTTTAGAAACTCTGACTGATGAGATATTAGAATTTTCTCCGAAGCGGTATAATTTATAATTCAATCAAAATATTTATATTATGCTCAGTAATAATAGCGAGAATTACGACCTGAAACGCGATTTAAAAAATATTTGGCATCCATGCACTCAGATGAAGGAGCACGAATCGGAACCTCCTCTTCTTATTGAAAAAGGTGATGGAATTTACCTTATTGACAGGAATGGTAAACGGTACATAGATGTTATTTCATCCTGGTGGGTAAATCTGTTTGGTCACAATCATCCACATCTAAACAAAGCTATAAAGAATCAGTTAGATCAGATGGCGCATGTAATGTTTGCTGGTATTACACATGCTCCTGCTATTAACTTGGCTGAGACTTTAGTTGAGTTGACACCGCCAAACTTAACAAAGGTATTTTTTTCTGATAATGGTTCTACCTCAGTAGAAATTGCTCTCAAAATGAGCCTTCAATACTGGCAACAAAGTGGAGAAAAACAACGCACGAAATTTATTTATCTTTCCGGTGGCTACCATGGGGAAACTCTTGGAGCTTTATCGGTTTGTGGAATAAATTTATTTCGAGAAAAATTTAATGGCGTGCTTATGCAAAATCTGGAAGTGCAAGGTCCAGATTGCTATCGATGCCCATATGATCTCAAGCCAGATAGTTGCCAGGCTGAATGTTTTGAACATTTAGAGAAAACACTAAACGAAAACAGAGGGACTGTTGCAGGTGTGATTGTTGAACCACTTGTTCAGGGTGCAGCTGGCATGAAAATCTATTCCCCGGTTTACCTTAAAAAGCTGCAGGAAGCCTGTGAAGATTCTCAAACTCATACGATTTATGACGAGGTCGCAGTTGGGTTTGGTCGTACCGGTAGTCTTTTTGTTTGTGATAGCCACGGACTAAAGCCTACATTTTTATGTTTATCTAAAGGTATTACTTCAGGTTATTTACCCCTTGCAGCAACATTGACAAGTGACCTGATTTATCAGACATTTTACGGTGAACACGCATCTATGAAACTGTTTGTACACAGTCATAGTTACTCGGCAAACCCTTTAGCTTGTGCTTGTGCAAACGAAACATTGTCTCTACTGACAAAAAATAATTTTTTAGAAAACTTGAAGCCTAAAATTAAATTTATTGGCGAAACAGGAAGCTTATTCAATGAATATAAATGGTGTGGTGAGTTCAGGCAAAAAGGAATGATAGCTGCTATTGAGTTAGTGCGCGATAAATTGAGCAAGGATACTTTCCATTTGAAAGACCGAGTGGGACATAAGATTTATCTTGAAGGACTGAAAAGAGGTGTTTTAATGAGGCCTTTGGGGGATGTCATTTATTTTATACCACCTTTAATTATTACAAATGAAGAAATTAAGGTCATGATGGATGCGGCGCTCGAAAGTATTGAGGCTGTACTTAGTTAATTTTACTTGAAAGGAAATTTTGTAATGTATGAGGTGACAGTAAAGACAGGGTTTTCAGCTGCACATCAACTTCGCTACTACGATGGGAAATATGAAAACTTGCATGGTCATAACTGGACTGCAATCGTAACTGTGGAAACTAAGGAACTAGATGAGATTGGACTGGGAGTTGACTTTATAGTTCTTAAAAAAAATGTTGTGGATATTTTAAGTCGTCTTGATTATAAAAATATTAACGAAGTTCCACCATTTGACTCAAAAAATCCTTCTGCTGAAAATATTTCTCGATGGTTATTTGAGGAGCTGGTCAATTCTATAAATAATGATAATGCTCGTTTAAAAAGGGTAGAAATTAAAGAGTTTGATGACTGCGGTGCCGCTTACTTTGAATAAGAAAACTTTTCATTTTATTGTGATTAAGTTTTTTAAAATTTGAGAGTGATTGTTTTTTTTTAACTAGTTTTTAAAATCTCTTTAAAAGACGGTTTCTTCTCAAGGCTATCTTTTTAGTAATTAAAAATCTTTTAAATTTAGAGTCTATTCTATTCCCCCCTAAGGCGAATTTAACAACTGACTCCTTATAAAATTTATGGCGCATCATTTAATTAAAGATCTTATCCTTTTGTTGTTAGTTTCCCTTCCCATAAATATTATTTTCCACCGTATTAAATTCCCCTCAGTTATGGGTTATCTGGTAGCTGGAGTGTTAATCGGACCTCATGGATTGAAGCTGATATCAGATGTTTCAGCAGTAAAAGAGCTAGCAGAAATAGGGGTGGTTTTGCTTTTATTTGTGATTGGTTTGGAGTTTTCTTTAGGGCGCATCCTCAAAAATTTAGCTTCAATTCTAGGGGCTGGAGGACTTCAGCTAGGAATGACTACACTTGCCGTGTGGTTTGTTTTTTCTGAAATGAACTTCCAACAAAACCAAAGTATTGTTCTAGGTCTGATCGTTGCTTTGAGTAGTACCGCAATTGTTCTAAAAATGATTACCGATAATGCTGAAATAGACACGCTATCAGGAAAGCTTTGTGTTGGGATTCTTTTGTTTCAGGATTTATGTGTCGTTCCAATTATGATTCTTTTACCTCTTCTGGGTCAGTCAGAAGTGCACTCTAATCTTGACTTTATCTTGGAGGTAGCCAAGTCACTTCTTGCCGTGGTAACAATTTATTTTCTCTTTCGATGGGTTGTCCCGAAAATTTTGGCAGGGGTAGCTCGTGTAGGCAATAAGGAGCATCTCACTTTATCAGTGGTATTTATAATTCTTTTCACCGGTTGGATCTCTCAGCAAATGGGTTTGACTTTGGCCATGGGAGCCTTGATTGCCGGAATGATTATTTCTGAATCTGAATATAACCATCAGATTATTCTCGATATTTTGCCACTGAGAGACTATTTCAGTAGTATTTTCTTTATATCTGTTGGCATGCTTTTGCAAATAGATATATTTACAAGTTCCTTTTTTACTTGCCTTGGACTTACTGTGCTTGTTGTTTTAGTTAAAGGATTTTTTGCTACTTTAGCTTGTTTTCTTGTTCGAGTCCCTTTAAGGATTTCCTTTGTAGTTGGAATGCGGTTGGCTCAAGTTGGAGAATTTTCTTTAATCCTTTCTGCTATGGCATTAAACCAGGGGTTATTAGATTCTCATCAGTATCAGCTGTTACTTATAGTTTCTATTCTTTCCATGCTTTTGGCCCCGCTTTTGATTCAGGTTTCAACAGGACTTTCAATCAAGTTGTTTTCTAAGTGGAAGTCTAAAGAAATTCCTTCAAACGAAAGTAAGACTACTAAGCTTAAAGATCATGTGGTTATTGTTGGATACGGCGTTGGTGGCAGGACGCTTGCCCAGGTTCTTCTTGAAGCAAAAATTTCTTTTGTTGTTCTGGATTTGGACGGTGAGAGAATAAGGAGAGCCTTGACCGAAGGAATCACGATTCTTTATGGTGATTGTGCTCAAGAACAAACATTGATTCGCGCCGGTTTAAGGGAGGCTCGCATGATAGTTTTGAAAATTTCAGACTACACAGTTACGGAAAAAACAGTTCGCCTTTCACGCAAGATTAATCCTCAAGTCAATATTATGGTTCGAACTCGACGAACAGATCAAGTTGAAGAACTTAAAAATGCTGGAGCGGATCAGGTGATTCCTGAAGAATTTGAAACGTCTGTAGAAATTTTTTCTAGAGTGTTGCGAGACTATCACGTTCCTAATAATATTATTGAACAACAGGTTGAACTGATCAGGTTGGAAGGCTACAGCATGTTTCGTGGGATAGCCTTAAATACAAAAAGTTTTAAGAAGTTTTCCGCCTATTTGACGGCTTCCCTTTCAGAGTCATACTTTGTGTCAGAAGATAGCTGGGCTCTTGAAAAAACAATAGGGGATATAAATATTCCGACTAGAACAGGGGCAGTTGTCATTGCCTTGGTAAAAAAAAACAAGCCTTATCCCAACCCTGATCAAAAATTAATTGTCCAGTCTGGGGATATTT
Organism: Nitrospina sp.; assembly: GCA_018647025.1. Taxonomy (GTDB): domain Bacteria; phylum Nitrospinota; class Nitrospinia; order Nitrospinales; family VA-1; genus Nitromaritima. The sequence continues at coordinate 5,451 of JABGTQ010000211.1, forward strand.
TTATTCTTCTGGGCAGTCATGTTCAATTAGATCAGTCATTAAAAATGCTAAGATATGGGCACTTGGATGGAAAGGAAAAAACTAATTAAGAATTAATCTAAGCATTTTTTAAGCAGTTTTTGAGGCTAAAATTTTGGTTTGGTATGAAATAGAGTAAAAGAGTCTAATAAATTTTGGTGATATGGGTTCTATGAAAACCTTTGTGAAAAAAGTATTTCTAATAACTTGTATCCTTAAGTATTACGAGGGTTTTTCTCTATAAGGAGGCAAAATGCCCCTGTGGCTGATAATTGGTGTTGGTAGTTTTGTAGGTGGTATTTTGAGGTATTGGGTTAGTGGATGGGTTCAAAGTGGTGCCCTAACTTTTCCCTTAGGAACACTTAGTGTTAATTTTATAGGGAGCTTAGTTTTGAGTCTTATCATGTACCTTTCTGAGTATGTAGGGTTTTTTAGTCAGGAGGTTCGAGTTTTTTGGACCATTGGTCTTCTGGGATCATTTACCACGATGTCTACTTTCAGTTATGAGTCTTTTCGGTTACTTGAACAAAACGAAAACATACTATTTGGATTGAATATATTGGGCACGCTAGTCTTGACTCTAGCCGCAGTCTATATAGGGAAAATCATCGTGCTAAATTTTATGGTGGGAGTAAAATAAGAAAATACAAAAATATACTTAAAAATTATTATTACAATGTGACTACAGTATAAATAGAGACTTTGTCCCCCAAGTCATATGGGGTAATTATACTTGATGGCGAAGTTATACTGATACAAAGATAAGGTGTTTTATGAAAGATGATAAAGATCAATATTTAAAAGGAAAGCGGATTTCCCCGACTCCCATAAAAGAGGAGTTAGGTGTAAAAGGCTTGATTGATAACCATTTTAATGGATTCAACGCTGCTCGTATCCAGGAACTGTGCCATCTGATTTCCGAGAAAATGTCACCTCAGAATGTTTATGTTGGTTTTAGTCTTTCTGGGGCATTAACTCCAGCAGGTTTGGGAACATCCTGTATTGTCCCGATGATAAGGTCTGGCATGATTGACTATATTGTTACGACTGGAGCAAATTTATATCATGACCTACATCATTCCCTGGACCTTCCTCTGACTCAGGGGACACCTTTCGTTAACGATAATGAATTGTTCGAAAAAGACATTATCCGTATTTATGATATTTTTATGGATTACGAAGTATTGGCTGCAACTGACAATTGGTTGATGCGAACGTTTTCGAGGCCAGAGTTTCAAAAGCGGATGGGAACTCGAGAACTTCATTACTTGCTAGGAAAATTTGCAGATGAGATTGAACAAGAGCGAGGTACAGTCGGTAAAAGCTTTATTGCAGAAGCATACCGATATGAAGTTCCTATTTATACTTCGTCGCCGGGAGATAGTACTTTGGGATTAGATATTGCGGCACTCAACCTTGTCGGGAAAGATATCCAGATAGACCCATCTATCGATGTAAATGAAACAGCTGCATTGGTTCTTGAGGCAAAGCAAGTTGGTAAAAGTGGTGTTGTTGTTTGGGGAGGAGGGTCACCAAAAAACTTTATTTTACAGCCGGAGCCTGCCCTACAGGAAGTACTTGGGTTTGATATTAAAGGGCATGATTATTTTGTGCAAGTTACCGATGCGCGACCAGATACAGGAGGACTTTCAGGGGCGACTCCAAATGAAGCTGTGAGCTGGGCTAAGATAGATCCTGATACTGTAAATCAATCAGTTGTTTGCTATAGTGATACTACAATTGTCATGCCCTTGTTAACTGCATATCTTGAGAGTTGTGGAATAAGACGTGAACCAAAACGTCTTTATAAAAA
>JABGTQ010000212.1 GCA_018647025.1 Nitrospina sp.
CAAAGGCAAAAATAAAAACTAAGACAAAGCCAAAGGCAAAAATAAAAACTAAGACAAAGCCAAAGGCAAAAATAAAAACTGAGGTGAAGAAGCAAACAAAACGTCCCCAACCTAAAACTATCAAATCAAAAAAAATAGAAACGGATCCCTCTACATCGAAAATCCGCGATTATTTGGAGGCTAACCAACAGGAACTTCTAAATATTATCCAGTCTAATCAATCCGCAGAACGAAAAACATCCGAGTCAAACTTTAGCAATGAAATTGATATGGCATCAGATCTGGAAGGAAGAGAAATGATGTTTCAGCTCACTAGTCGGGACAGGAACGAATTAAAAAAAATCCGAGAAGCAATATACAAAATTGACCACGGAACATATGGTATTTGCGAGAGTTGTTTAAAAAAAATAAGTTCAAAAAGGCTAAAAATTCTGCCACTATCTAACCTGTGCATTGATTGCAAAGAAGCTATGGAGCAAGCCTATGACTAAATAGTTTCTTATGTTCCGTGACATTTTTTAAATTTTTTTCCGCTACCACAATGACAGGGGTCATTTCGGCCTACCTTTTTATAATCTCGCCGGACAGTTGGTTGTTGCGACTCTTCTGAGCTTACACCTCTATGCTCGACCAATTTTTTTGACTGATTTTGTTCAGCAGGATACTCAGATCCTTCTTCAATTTGTACTTTAAACAGATATTCAGTTACACCCTCGCGAATCTGATGCATCATTTTACTGAACATCTCAAACCCCTCTTTCTTGTATTCCGTTAAAGGGTTTTTCTGCGCGTAACCGCGTAAACCAACACCGTCTTTCAAATGATCCATCCCCAGAAGGTGATCTTTCCATAAATTATCAACAAATTGAAGCATAATCATTTTCTCTAATTGACGCATCATATTAGGATCGATCCCTTTTTCCTTTGTTGCGTAACAACATTCGACAGAATCCATAACAGCATTGTGCAATTTTTCTCGATCACAGTTTTCTAAATCTATATGGCGACCGTCCCCAATCACAAGGGTCTCTTCTTGTTTTTTAATTTGAACTGAGAATTGGCGCATCAGGTAGTCATCAAGAGCCTGAATATCCCATTCTTCAGGATATATTTTTTCTGATGCTATATCATTTAAGAGTTCATCGACCAGCTCTTCAGCCATTTCCAAAAGCATTTCTCTATGGTTTTTATTATTCAGAATCTCCCTTCGCAAACCATAAAAAACTTCCCGTTGTTTATTCATTACATCATCATATTCAAGAAGATGTTTTCGAATATCAAAATTATGTGCTTCTACTTTTTTCTGCGCATTTGCGACAGCTTTGCTGACCATCGGGTGCTCTATGGGTTGACCTTTTTCCATCCCAAGCTTTTCCATAATTCCTGAAATTTTCTCTGAACCAAAAATTCGCATTAAATCATCTTCAAGAGAAAGATAAAAACGTGATGAACCAGGGTCACCTTGTCTGCCGGATCTACCTCTTAGCTGGTTATCAATCCGACGGCTCTCGTGTCTTTCTGTTCCAGTAATGTGTAAACCTCCTAACTCAGACACCCCTTCACCTAATACTATATCTGTACCTCGACCAGCCATATTCGTTGCTAGGGTAACGGCTTTGCATTGCCCAGCCTGTGCTATAATTTCAGCTTCTTTTTCATGATGCTTTGCATTAAGAACATTGTGCTTAATTCCATGTTTTTTCAAATGATGGCTAAGTTGCTCTGATTTTTCTATTGATATTGTACCTACTAGAACGGGTTGTCCTGATTTATTGCAATCACGTATTTCCTCGATTAGCGCGTCAAACTTTTCTTGTTCCGTTCGATAGATCAAATCAGAACAATCATCACGAACCATATTCTTATTAGTCGGTATAACAATAACTTCAAGTTTATAAATTGAACTAAATTCTTCTGCTTCCGTATCTGCTGTACCAGTCATGCCAGAAAGTTTATCGTACATACGAAAATAATTTTGGAAAGTAATGCTAGCTAATGTTTGGTTTTCATTTTCTATATTCACGCCTTCTTTGGCCTCCAACGCCTGGTGAAGTCCATCACTATACCTTCGCCCTGGCATCATTCGACCTGTGAATTCATCAATAATGACTACCTCTCCATCATTAACCACATAATCAACTTCATTTTTAAATAATGCGTGAGCCTTCAGGGCTTGCTGAACACAATGTAAAATCTCGATATTTTTCGGATCATAAAGATTTTCAACTCCGAGAATTTTTTCAACGGTCCCAATACCTTCATCATTCAAAGCGGCAGTTTTAGCTTTCTCATCAATATCGAAATCTTTTTCCTTACGTAGTTTTGGAATAACCTTACAGGCTTCGTTATATTTTAAAGTGGATTCCTCAGACGGGCCCGAAATAATAAGTGGGGTCCTAGCCTCATCGATTAGAATAGAATCAACTTCATCAACGATGGCAAAATTTAACTCTCTTTGGACAAATTGCTCTGTGGAAAACTTCATATTATCGCGAAGATAGTCAAATCCAAATTCGTTATTAGTGCCGTAGGTAACATCGCAGCTATAAGCCTCTCTTCTTTCTTCTTCGGGCATATCATGATACACACGTCCGACTGTAAGCCCCAAGAACTCGTATATTGTTCCCATCCAATCACTATCTCTTTTAGCCAAATAATCATTAACTGTAACAACGTGAGAACCTTTGCCTTCTAGTGAGTTTAAATAAATTGGAAGAGTGGCAGCGAGAGTTTTCCCCTCGCCAGTTTTCATTTCAGCGATTTTTCCTTCATGCAAAACTACGCCACCTATTAGCTGAGCATCAAAGTGACGCATTTTAAGAGTACGAATTCCAGTTTCTCTTACCACAGCAAAGGCCTCTGGCAAGATATCATCAAGTGCCATACCTTTCTTCAGTTTATCTTTAAATTCTCCTGTCTTTGCCTGAAGTTGATCGTCACTTAGCTCACTAATAGAACTTTCAAGAAGGTTTATGTGGTCAACTAGAACCTGTATCCTTTTCACCTCTCGATCGTTTCTTGTACCAAAAACCTTTTTTAATAAACCAAGTACCATGGATATACCTTTAACCTCTTAACTGTTAAATTTATTAAACTTTAAACTTAATAGACTGCAAAACCTTATTAATACAATCACAGAAACAACAAAAGAATCATTAGAGAAGCGTTACTTTAAATGAGTCATTGGAAGTGATTATTGTATATTCATTTGGTAAAAAAATGGCAGGGCTAATCACACCCACCGGAGGATGGACATGGAGTCCGCTAGCTATCAAACAGCGGCTAATCTTCCAAAATATAGTTTTTAGGATTTGTGGGAACACCACTTACAAGGACTTCATAATGCAGATGAGGACCTGTACTCCTTCCTGTACTTCCTACCAACGCTACAATCTGCCCCCTTTTTACCTTTTTACCCACCTTAACCATATTCTTGGAGTTATGCCCATAACGAGTTACGACACCATAACCGTGATCAATCTCTATTAACTTACCATAACCACGTTCACGACCCGCAACTGAGACAACTCCATCAGCGGTCGCGCGAACAGGAGATCCAGAGCGAGCTCCAATGTCCCATCCTTCATGCTTTTCTTGAAGGCCAGTAAAGGGCGACTTACGGTACCCAAAACCTGAGGTAACCCATCCTCTTGTCGGCCAAATAGAAGGTGTTGACTGAAG
>JABGTQ010000213.1 GCA_018647025.1 Nitrospina sp.
TCATTAATCAAGTGTATAGGGCTCATGGCACTTATCACTAATGAGTCTTTAATTATTTCCGCATTAATTTTTTTAGAGTCATGAATATTAATTTCATATTCCTTGAATATTTCTCCTAGACTTACTGTGTGCTTATCGGTGGCACACATATTTACAGTATGGTAATAATCAGCTAAGAATTTTCTTAAATAGATAACGAGATCCTGTATTTGAGATTCGGTTAAGTCTGGATGTTCGGGCATCGAGGTTCCTTGTACGCCATGTTTTATGGAATACATCATTAGAGAGTCTGGTAGATTTTTCATTTCCTTTAAGGAAGTAAAATTTTTAGGTTTGGGTTCTAAGATCTCTGATAATGGACCATTTCCCATGCCTTCTAAGCCATGGCAATTAATACAACCATATTCTTGATATATTTGTTTCCCATTTTCTTGAGGTAGTTTTTCAGGCAGTGTGCTTTTGCTTTTATCCAAAGCAAATCCTGAAACTAGATTTGTTAGTATTAACAGTAGTATTAATTTTTTTATTTTCACTTTTTGAGCTGTATCAATTTTATTAAATATCTTGTTATTTGTAGGATCGTATAAAATATTAATTACCTGTTAATTATTCTTATATTTAAATTTATTTGTATTTATATTTTTCACTAAAACTGTAAGCAGATTAAGTGAATTTGTATTGTTTTTTAAATTTTATATTCTTCCAATCCGAAGCTTTCCATTTCTATGTAATGGGATTTTTTTCTATTACTATCTTTTTTGAAGTCATTGAATTTATTTTTTTTTCCCTTGCTTGGTTTTAGTTGTTCTTCGAATAGACTCCAATGTCTATTGCTTAAAACATCGCTCGTTATGATTTTCAGTATCTTTCCTTTTTTGTTCAACACTCTTACTTTATAAAACATGATGTACTCCTGTTATTTTTAATTCATTTGAATATTATTAAAATTAAAAAATCTGTTTTCAGGTGGTGCTTATTGTATGCTTTAAGATAATGAGCGAATGTAAAGTATGATTTGCCATATTTTTTTATCTGAAAGATATGAATATGCGGGCATTGCTGTTCCTTTTGATCCCTTCTTAATTATCCAGAATAATTGTCCGTCGGAAATTTTATTCATGGTTTCAGTGCATGTAAAATTTCTTGGTTTTGGATTCATGCTATGAGACATTGAACCTTGTCCATTTCCAGATAGTCCATGGCAATGCTTGCATGCCAATGGTTTTGCTTTCATATGCGAGAGAACCTTACCCTTTTTTATATGGCGAGGTTCATTGCGGAGCGGATTGACTTTAGAAATGTAATCACTGGGAGCTGTTACAGTGTTTCTTTTTTGAGGACAATCTCCTGACATTTCATTTCCGGATGAAACACCCATTAAAAAACTTATTTTAATTAGTAAGCTTAACGTCAAAATGATTATATTTTTTTTCATATTTTATCCTTAATTAACTATTTTCTGGTGTTATGTCTTTTTGTGCGTAACGTAGATATTTTATTATTTGTTTAATATCTTCTTGTGTGACTTTATTTTTTTGAGCTGGCATAGCACCAGAGGACGATCCATTCATTATAGTTTTGGCTACTTTTTTATTGGAAAAATTTACTTCGCTATATTTTGAATGTATTAAACCAGGTGCCTTGTTTGTTCCCATTGCATCTGCCCCATGGCAATTTGCACATACTTTGTGAAAAGATGCCTGACCCAGAATATACGGTTCTGGAACTACTTTTTGAGGTTCGATTCCACAACCAGAAGCTAGTATTGCTATAGGTAAGATTAGTTTTATAATTAATTTTTTATTCATTTTTTTCCTCATTTCATTTTTATATACAAACTATCTATATTTATATTTTGTGTTTATAAGTTGCCTCTTTTTTTTATTAATTCCTTTAAGTTTTTATATTCTGTGTTATCAGGGTTTGTATTTAACGCTTTGTTGATTGATGTGTACGCCCTCTTAAATTTTTCTGCGCCCATCTCAACTAGGGCATCCATATAATAGGTGCGGGCTATCATTCCTGAGTTTTCTTTTATGTCTCTTGCACAGCGTATCCCTAATCCCACCCCGTATGAATTATTCATAGGGTCATTCCAAAAACGGTGGGTCGTCGTGATACTTTCTGCCGGAGCAAACCATGAGCCCCCTCGGATTACTTTTTTTTGCCCGTATTTAATTTTTTCTTCATATTTTCCAGGTACACCTAGATTTATACCTAGTTGAGGTCCCTTTACGTTTCTTACATTTTGCATGTTTTTATAGTAGTCAGGGTCATACCAATCTTGTACCCATTCAAATACATTGCCAGCCATGTTGTATGCTCCGTAGTAGCTCTTTCCATCCGGGTAAGAATCTATTGCGGTTGTGACCATTTTTTTGCCTGTATTTCCTTTAGAAAAATTAGCTTTTTTAATATCTAGTGTGTTTCCCCATGGATATGTCAATCCTGCAGGTCCCCGAGCTGCCTTTTCCCATTCCGCCTCAGTTGGTAGTCTTTTTTTATTCCAACGACAATAGCCATTTGCATCAAACCAATTGACCCCTGTCACAGGGTTCTTAGGTATATTTAAATGGCGATGGTCCCAATATGCTGGGGCGGCGTGATCAGTTGATCGCATGAATTCTTTGTATTGAGCATTTGATACTTCGTATTTATCTATAAAATAGGAACTTAGATAAATCATTCTTGCTGGAGATTCATCCTCGAAAGAATTTTTTGATACGGGTAATTTTTCTTTTAGTACTTTAGTTTGATCACTGTTATTTTTTCCACTATCAGCGTCCACACCTCTAATAAAACCACCCGCATTTACTAACACCATATTTTCAGGAGTAGGTGATTGTCCTTTAGCTGGAAATGGAATAACTATCCCAATAAAAAATGCTACGAGTATAAGTTTTGGAAATGAATCAAAAATTTTTTTTATTTGGCAATTCATTTTTTTCTCCCTAAGCTATCTTCGTTTGAAAAAGTTAATTTTATTTGGCACACCGAAATCCAATCCCATCTGTCTTAAGGGCAAACCCACCTTTTCCTCTTGATGCTGGTCTAAGATCAGATTTAAAACTGTGCCAAGACCCACCTTTGATTACCTTTAAAATTCCAGTTTCTGGGCCTGGTGGATTTTTTATAGGTGCATTTTGGTAATAGTCTGGTGCATACCAGTCAGCTACCCATTCGCGTACATTTCCTGACATGTTTTTAATCCCATAAAATGAGGATGTTTCGGGGTTCCCTTCTACCGGCCATAACGTTTTTATGCCTTCCCAGTCTTTGTCATAATTAACTGACTCATTTGACAGCATTTCAGAACCCCAAGGATATGTATTGCCATTTTTTCCTCTAGCAGCTTTTTCCCATTCGGCTTCAGTAGGTAAACGCTTACCAGCCCATCTGCAATAATCAACGGCGTCGTACCATGTAACTTGGACTACAGGTAAATTTTTAATACCAGGTTCTTTTGATAATAATCCGTCACTATAAGAGTTGGGTGGTTCTTTTCTCTCAGTTTCTTGTATGAAAGTTAGATATCTTTGATTTGAAACCTCATGAATATCTATTGAATAGGCATTTAGAAAAATATTTCTCTGAGGTCTCTCGTCAGCTCTTCCTTCATCACGTTTGCTTCCCATTAAAAACTCATCAGCTTTGACTACTACCATTTCAACTGAATCTCTTTTAATTATTTCAGAAGGTTCAGACAGAGCTTCAGCTTTAAAATTATTAAGACCTGAAACTAATGAAAATGTAAGGATTGTGAGTAAAATAAATTTATTCATCTTTTTTTCTGCTCCCTACTATCAGTTACCACTTCATTTTTAATCTTCATAATTTCTATGATCATTTGATTTAATTTTTTTGTGTCTCCACTGTCTTCTGCATCGTATGCTTCTGCAAGAAGGCCTCTGGATTTATGGAGGTTCATTTCTAACTTGGTTTGAATAGCAGGTGAAGCTAACGTTCCACCTAATGCAGCATCATGATAAATTTCCCAGGCCTGCTCTACGGCGTAACGAGCCTTGGCAGTTTTCCCTAGTACTTGGTTTTTGTTCACTTCTTCTGCATACCCAGTCGTAGAAATCGCTAAGTAAAAAATTAAAAATATTAAACAATAGAATTTATATGCAATATAATTTTTATTATTTTTAGTTTTAATCATCAACTTTCCCCTAAAATTTAAATAAACTAATTGCTTTGTTTAGGAGGAGGGTTTACTCCTCCTCCTAATACAAACCAAATAAGTCTTTTATGGAATTTGCTTTTGAATCATTGTTTTTAATTGAGCATATTCCGCATTTGCTCCATCTTGGCTTATTGCTTTTTCAATAGCTTCCATGGCTTGGGGATATTTTTCTGCACCCATGTTGATTAGTGCGTCCATATAGAATGTTCTTGCCTGAAGCATCCCATTATCTTGCACCGTTCTTGCACAACGAAAACCTAAGCCTACTCCGTAGCTATTATTTATTGGGTCATTCCAGAATCTATGTGTTGTTGTTGAACTAGCCGCTGGCGCATACCATGATCCACCTCGGATAACTCTTTTTTTACCTGTTGCATATCTGTCAACATAAGTTCCAGTGGCACTTAGAAAAACGCCTTTTGATGGACCTGTTGGGTTTATGGTCTGTTTTGCTGTTTTGTAGTAGTTAGGATCGTACCAGTCCTCAACCCATTCAAAAACATTACCTGCCATACTGTAAGCTCCGTAGGGGCTTTTTCCTTGTGGGTATGCGTCAACATTAGCAGTGTATTCTTGTTTTCTACCAAAATTTCCCTTGTCATTATCTAACTCATTTCCCCATGGATATTTGTAACCCTCAGGTCCACGTGCAGTTTTTTCCCATTCAGCTTCAGTTGGGAGTCGTTTGTTTGCCCAACTGCAGTATGCTTTCGCATCGTGATAATTGACCCCACTTACAGGCTGATTGGGTTTATTTCTTTTACTATCATCCCAATAAGCCGGGGCGGGGTGATCTGTTGCTTTCATAAATTCAGAATATTTTTTATTTGAAGTTTCATATTTATCGATATGGAAGGCATCTAAAATTACGTTATGCGCTGGACCCTCATCGTGAAATGCTTCCCTTGAAACTGCATACCTTAGTTGTTGTCGTTTAGACATTTTTTTGGTATCCACGTTTACCACTTTGTCAATTCCCATTAAAAAAGAACCCCCTGGAACTAACACCATATCTTTAGGCGCATCGGTATCTTTTGAAACTGTTCCGGCACAATTAGAATTACCTGCGCACCTTAGGTTTTCATTAGCCAAGGCTTGACTGGCAAATAGAATTGAAATCACACACATCCCAATTACACTTTTAAAAATATTAAACTGTTTCACTTTTATCCTCCTGTTTATTAAGTTAATTTCACGTTACTTACCTTAATGGAAGTTTGCACGAATGTCTGTTAAGAGTCAGTCAATATCTTGTCAAGAATGAGTTAAGAAGAAATATAGAATCTTTCCGAGCTTAGAA
>JABGTQ010000214.1 GCA_018647025.1 Nitrospina sp.
AATCTTTATATAGCGGATCGAAATAACAATCGTGTTCGCGTGGTCGACAGAACTGGAATGATACGAACAGTAGTAGGTACAGGACAGCAAGATTATAACGGTGACTCAGAAGTGGCCCGCGAGACTAATCTATATCTTCCATTTGGGCTTACTGTTGATTCTAATGACAACCTTTTAGTTATCGATCGTTCGCATTATCGTATTCGACGTATTGATCCTAAGAGCGGTCAGGTGGAGACAGTTGCTGGGAACGGTGTAAAACTTTTTGCTGGTGATGGTGGTCCTGCTACTGGTGCAACATTGAGTTTCCCACACGGTATGAGTGTAGACAAAAAGGACAATCTGATTTTTTCTGATAAAGGACATTTTCGAATTCGTAAAATCACACCGGACGGGATCATTAATACTATTGGTGGGAATGGGTTGCGGGGGAACGTGGGAGATAATATTCCTGCCCTTGAGGCTAATTTTTACAACGTCACAACCATTGTCCAAAACCCTAAGGGGGACATGTTCATGGCTAGCCCTAGTGGGTTCGTCAGTCTTATTAGAAGATTTGATTCGAAGGGAATCATACATGATTTTATAGATACGGCCAATCCAAAGTATCGGAAAGCTATCAGTAAATCAAAATATAAGGGTTTGGTTCAGAAAGGAGCAGTAGCGACTATCACTCAGTTCTCCGATATTGTGTTTGACCCTAATGGAAATTTATTTACTAGTGACCGCTTGAATCACCAGATTAGAAAAATTGATATTGAAGGAAATATCTCTATAATTGCCGGGACAGGAGATTCTGATCATTACGGAGATAACGGTCCTGCGCTTGAAGCAGCATTTCGCGACCCTAATGCTCTAGCGTCGGATAGTGAAGGTAATATTTATATTGCCGACACGGCAAATAATCTAATTAGAAAAATTGATACAAACGGAATTGTAACAACCTTTGCCGGTAACGGGGAACATTCGGATTCTGGTGATGGAGGTCCTGCCCTGAAGGCTAGTATTCGTTCTATGGACGATATTGAGTTTAACCCCGCAGGAGAGTTGCATATTTTGGGAACTAACACACACAAGGTTAGAAAAATCACTAAGGACGGGAAAATTATGACTGTCGCTGGGAAAGGGTATGCAGGTTTTTTTGGTGATGGCGGGTCAGCGACAAAAGCAATGTTGAAAAATCCTGCTGCGATAAGTTTTGATTCAAAGGGTAATATGTATATCGCGGATATGGGTAATAACCGTATTCGCAAAGTGGATGATCAGGGGGTCATTACAACATTTGCAGGGACGGGTTCTTTTGGTTGGGGACGAACAGGAGAGACTGTCGAAATTTACTTGCAGAATTTCCCATAAGCAACCCAGCAAGCACTTTAAAAGTATATTTCAGCTTGAATTTTTAATCCAAATTTTTGGAGAACAGTTTATGTGTAGATTAGTTTTTACATTTATTTTTACCGGTTGGATGATATTAGGACTTAACCTGACATCACCTGCTTTGGCGGCAGATGTTGATAAGTTTTCTGTGATTCTAGAAAAAATGGATAAATTGGTTTGCACTAACCCAGAGCAAGTAAGTCAATATTATAGCCCTGAGTTAGTGATTATGATTGACGATAAACGTGCTTTGCTGGAGAACCGTATTAAGAGTTATCGGCAAATGATGTCCGAGTTAGTTGGAATGAAGTGTAGTATGAAGCGTAAGGTTCTTGCTGGCAATAAAGGGGATAAAGTGGGTTATGTGTTGGTGGACGAACTTAGTAGTGTGGTCGCGGAGAACGTGCACATAGACCAACGAAATCACAGCGTCTGCAGTTATGTTTTCTCCAAAGAAAAAAATAATTGGAAGATAAACTTGGAGCATTGCTCTAGTTTGCCGGACTATTCCATTCGACCGGGTGAGGATGCCCTTTATTATTTTCACAACCCGGTTTATTAAATAATTGAGATTGAAATAAGCCAAATTCTCTTAAACTAATTCTAGTTAAGAGGGTGCTGTTTATTACATCGAGCATGGTTTTGGCTTTCCCTTCCTTAATATTATATAAACTGTGGCGGTATTTGCATAGAAGAATTTTTAAATCTCGGAGAGTTGAGCGATTTTAAAATGCAGTCATCCGTTAGCTTGATTTTAAAATAAGCTGCAAATTTTCATAGTTGAATCAGCCCTCTTGTTTTTAAGTTTAAAGCTAACTCGAATGATGCAAATTTTTTTATCCGAGTTCAATCTTTCTTATGAATAAGATCCTATGTGTGGGGTTCATTTTTTTTAGTATTTTTGTTTTCTTATCATTGAGTTTTGCTGAACCTGAGTTGCACGAACAAACCCAATCATTTCGTTCTTTTTTGAAAGAGGCGCAAACGGTTGTTTATTCTGATCGGGATTTCTCTTTGATATCGAAAGAAACTAACGAGGTTTCGGTAACAGCAATTTTGCCAGATTATCCGTGGATTCGTGTTTCAGACTACCGAGGGTTTCTGACTGAGAAATGTGTGTCGTGCCATAG
>JABGTQ010000215.1 GCA_018647025.1 Nitrospina sp.
CGCAAACCTGTGAACAATTCCCGGAAACTTGCGCTGCAAAAAACCCTGGCCGTTTTGTAAATCTATAATAGGAGTGTCTAACCAAACTCCAATCCTATTTGTTAGAGTTTGGACTCCTCTTTTTTCTTTAACCTCTTTAATAATGGAAGCTGCTAGAACATCACGAAAAGTCATTTCATCGACAAACCGTCTTCCTTCTGAATTAACAACTTGTGCCCCCATGGAACGAATTGATTCGGTTACAAGCTGACCAACTAGAGCTTCTGGATAAACACTTCCTGAGGGATGGTACTGATAACTATCAGAATTAATCAATCTACATCCCTGCCGGTAAGCAAGAACTAAACCATCTCCCACTGCTCCAAGATGGTTACTTGTAGGAAAACTATTAAATCTTAATTGACCGCTTCCACCGGTAGCAATAATTACAGCTCTTGCTGAAACGGTAACAAGTTTTTCCTTATTACGATCCCATAGCACCGCTCCGGTGACTTGCCCTTCTCCATCATCAAGAAGCTCTATAGCAGCATAATTCTGCAAGACTGTAGTTCCACTTAATAAAACAGCATCTTTCAAAACGCGCATAATTTCAAGCCCTGTATAATCTCTACAGGCGAGAACGCGAGACAAAGAAGTTCCGCCGCCAGGGCGCAACTGAAAGGTACCATCCTTATTTCTATCTAACATACAACCCAGCTGACTCAACCAGCTGATCGCACTTGAACCACTTTCACATAATATTCTGAGAAGATCTCGATTATTTTGTCCATGTCCACCAACATACGCATCAGAGAAGTGTCTCCGCGGGGAATCATTAATACCCAAGGATGCCTGAATTCCACCTTCGGCCATAACAGTATTGGAATCACCTAGCCGCAACTTAGTTGCAAGGTGAACTCGAAGCCCAGTCTCTTCCAAAGCAAGAGCTGCTGAAGCACCGGCTCCACCACCACCAATAATAAGAACATCGGTTTCTATATCTTCCGATGGCTCAAAGTCAATCGGGAGTTGACTATCTGCTTCTAAAAGATCTGCTAGTTCATGAGGGAAGTTCCCATCGTTTTTATTTGGTCCGATGCATATATTACGGTGCATTCCCAAATAATCAGGGTGGTACTGATTTAAAATTTTTTTTGCGTCGCCCTCTCCAAGTTGCGGTGGCTTTGAGCATAATCTTGCCTCACGAGAGGCCTCTAACTTTTCAAGTGAGTGTTTGGCCCAGTCCATCACGGTTGAATTTTTCCACTTTTTCTAAACTGAAGAGCCTTGTTCATTCTATCCGTAGAGCTTCCTTCTAGAAGATACTGCCACTCCAACTCAATTTCGCGAGAGTCCTTATCCTTTTTTTTCTCTTCTATTTCTGCAGAAGACCCTATTGATCGGCGAACCCACATCCCCATCATGTGAGGTTCAACTCCATCTTCACAAACAAATCTACAAAGGCCACAATGAATACAATTCGTAAAATCATCCGCCACCTCATCAAGTTGGCCCGCCCTCATTCTAAGAACCGAATCCATTACTGGTATCGACATTGGGCAAGCTGAGGTACAGCTACCACATTTGGTACACCTATCCAACTTTGGGTAAGCTTTGCGAAGTTTTTCTTCATTTGGATTGATTTCAGGTGCTACTGTCAAAGCCGAATCAACAGGACATGGGAAAACTTCCATCCCCTCCTCAACAGGGCACATACAGGCAAGATCTGTACCCTTCATTTTTCCTTCAGGAGATCGCACCGTTATTGTGCAAGCACCACAAACACCTCCGGCACAACCCGTTTTAATCAACTCCGCCTTTCCAGCGTTCCACAATGCGTGAATCACGGTTTCACCAACTCTAGCCTGAATTGATTCTCCTGCAACTTTTATTGCTACTGTCTTCATGAAAACAATTATCAATCAACTATGAGAAATTATCAATCCTGATTGCCTCTTTTCCTTGTCCATGCTAGATTAGCTTGCGATTAATATTTTTCAAAATTTAATACTTTAGTTTGGTGATTTATGTCTGGACATTCTAAATGGTCGACAATAAAGCATAAAAAAGGTGCGGCAGACGCAAAACGTGGAAAAATTTTCACCAAAGTAATTAAGGAAATAACTGTTGCCGCGCGAATAGGTGGTGGTGATGTAGACGGCAACCCTAGGTTACGGCTAGCTGTACAAAAAGGTAAAGAAGTTAATATGCCTCAGGAAAATGTGACTCGGGCTATTAAAAAAGGCACTGGAGAGCTAGAGGGCGTTATATACGAAGAAACCTCTTATGAAGGCTATGGTCCTGGAGGTGTAGCGATTTTTATGGAGGTGATGACTGATAATAAAAATAGAACCGTTGGTGAACTACGAACCTCCCTAAGTAAAAATGGAGGAAATATGGGAGAAAATGGATGTGTCGCATGGATATTTGAGCAAAAAGGTTTGATTTCTATAAAAACATCCGAAAAAGGCGAGGAAGAACTACTGGAATTGATTATTGACGCCGGTGGGGATGACATGCAAATAGTCGAAGACTGTTATGAAATAACAACCTCAGTAGAAAGCTTTGAAACCGTACGTAAGGCAATAGAAGATGCTAATATTAAAACCCAATCATCAGAACTCACCCGTATTCCACAAAATACGGTTAATGTTGAAGAAAAAAACTGTAAGTCACTACTTCGATTAATGGACGCACTGGAAGACCACGATGACGTCCAAAAGGTCTACTCAAATTTTGACATCACAGATGAGGTGATGGCCGCAGTTGAGCAAAACCTCTAATTGCCTGCGGATAAATTTTTTTAATCTCTATAAATACAAGGATCTTTTAAGTTAAAAGTAGTCAGCACATTTAAGCATTCAGGCATTTTTTTCTCAACTAGGGAAAAATAACTATAAAAAATATCGAAAATATTTATCTAGTCTCTCCTTATCACCTTTTCTAGAGAGAGGATAGACCAGTTTCTAAAAACCCCCAATTTTTTTAAAATTATGAGAGTGATGGGTATCGATCCCGGAAGCAAATGTACCGGTTGCGGAATTATTGAGGAAATCGATAATGAACTCAAAGTAGTTTATTGGGGAAGTATCAAAACCAAAGCACGCCAATCCTTTCCCCAGAGACTTAAATTGATATACGACGAATTGGTCGCGGTCATACAAAACTTTAAGCCTGACGAAGTAGCGGTAGAAGATATGTTTTTTGCCACTAATGTCAAGTCAGCTTTAAAACTTGGACAAACTAGAGGCGTCGCAATTCTGTCTGCAGTTAATGAAGGTAAACCAGTTGCTGAATACAGTCCGTTAGAAGTTAAACAGTCCGTAGTTGGTTATGGACGGGCCGAGAAAGAACAAGTACAAAATATGGTCACGATTCTTTTAAAGCTCAAGGAAAAACCTGAACCATTTGACGCGTCCGATGCTCTTGCTGTAGCTATCTGCCACATGCACGCAACCTCAACAAAGTTAAAATTTAAAGCCTAAAAAAAGATGATCGCGCACCTTAAAGGGAAACTTACCTACAAATCTCCAATTGCAATCATCGTTGATGTTAACGGTATCGGATATCAGGTTTTTGTCTCACTATCAACATTTTATGCTTTGCCGGAATTGAAGAGTGAAGTTTTTCTAGATATTCACACTCATGTGAGGGAAGAATCACTTAAACTATTTGGATTTTATACAATAGATGAAAAAAAAATATTTGAAAAACTAATTAGTATTAATAAAGTAGGCCCTAAACTAGCTCTAACAATTTTATCAGGGATGTCTCCCATTGAATTGTTTACAACAATAGACTCTAACGATGTTGAAAAACTAAGCACAATCCCTGGAATTGGAAGCAAAACGGCGGCACGCCTAATACTTGAAATGCGTGATAAAATGGGACAGTTAGCACTCGATTCTGAAATAACCAATGGTTCGATTTCGCAAAACGTATTATTTGATGATGCTCTTTCAGCATTAGTAAACCTTGGATATAAGAAAAGTCAAGCCGAGCAAGCATTAAAAAAAGTGTGCCCAGAGGGGGAACCTGAGGACTCGATAGAAGACTTAATTAAGAAAAGTTTAAACCTATTATCCTAATTTTTTTAATTAGAAACTATCTAGTATCTAGATTACAGTTATTTCAATGGATGATTCTATTACAAATATCGAAGCCGATAACGAAGAGGTCTTGTTTGAATCAACCCTAAGGCCAAGTCAATTCGAAGATTACATTGGGCAAGAAAAAACAAAGCGCAATTTAAAAATTTTTATTGAAGCTGCGCGTATTCGTGGTGACGCATTAGATCATGTTTTATTTTATGGGCCACCTGGTCTTGGGAAAACTACCCTTGCAAATATAATTGCGTCAGAGATGGGTGCTAATATAAAAAGTACCTCCGGTCCAGTTATCGAAAAATCTGGTGACTTAGCTGCTATATTAACCAATCTTAAAAAAGGAGACATCCTTTTCATAGATGAAATTCATCGCTTATCTAATGTTATTGAGGAAATTCTTTACTCAGCAATGGAAGATTACAATTTAGATATTATGATTGGACAAGGCCCAAGCGCTCGGTCGATAAAGCTAGAGCTACCTCCTTTTACATTAGTGGGAGCAACAACAAGAGCAGGTCTACTCACTTCTCCATTAAGAGATCGATTTGGCGTCGTTCACCGCCTGGACTATTACAGCTCCGAAGAACTCAAGACGATTATCACACGTTCATCCTCGATCCTGAAAATTGAAACCCATCCTGAGGGAGCGGGAGAGATTGCTCGTCGCTCTAGAGGCACACCTCGCATTTCTAACCGACTACTTAAACGCGTACGCGACTACGCACAGGTTAAAGCCAACGGAGTTATCACAAAAGATGTGGCCGAAAAATCTTTAGCGATGATGGAAATAGATCCTTTTGGACTAGATAAAATGGACCATAAACTGATGTTGACCCTCATTGAAAAGTTCAGGGGTGGACCCGTTGGAGTGGAAAGCCTTGCTACTTCTATCAGCGAAGAAAAAGATACTATCGAAGACGTGCTAGAACCCTATCTCATTCAATCAGGATTTATTCAGCGAACACCGCGAGGAAGAATCGCAACTGAAATCGCTTATAAACATTTTGGTATTACACCACCAAAGCAAAACCAACAAAAAAGACTATTTTGAGTTATCTGAAAGAAAACTATGCGGAAAATTATATGCTGCAATTTTATCACTATAGTTGTTCTTTTTTTTGCCGTGGATTTTTGTTATACAAAGTTCTATTTTGATGCAAATGATGTGGCTCTAGCCGAAAATGCTCAGAGTGAAAAGGCGTATCGTGTTAAGCACGATGTTTATCATCACACATTGAAATCGAACTTTAATGGATATGGTGTATGGGGCAGAAAATCTTATAGAATATGCACAGATGAGCATGGTTTTAAGATTAGCTGCTATCAGAAAGAACCCTCTGGGACTCAATTTGATATCGCCTTTATAGGAGATAGCTTTACCGAAGCGGTTGGGATGGCCTATGAAGATTCTTTCGTCGGTATGTTTGCCAATAGATTTAACGAACTCAAAATAGCCAATTTTGGTGTTTCGGCATACTCACCAAGTGTCTACCTCACTAAGGTGAAGCATATTTTACATGGCGGGATTAAATTCAAACACTTAGTTGTATTCGTAGACATATCGGATCCGCAAGACGACAGTGCCAGATATATAATAAACTCTAAAGGCAGTATCCCAAACTTAAGAAAGATAGCTAATAAAATAGAGCTAAATAAGCCCTCGGCTGTTAGAGTTTTGATCGTCGATAACTTTCGATTAACCACAGTTCTTTACCGATACGTTAGGTACGACCTTTTCGGCCCCCCACAAGATTTACACCGACAAAGTATAAATATTTCAAATTGGACCTATAATTCCGATAGTGAAGGTTATGGAGAGTTGGGTGTCGATCACGCTATAGATTTATCTATAAACCACATGAAAGAATTGTATAAACTTATTAAACTTAATGATATTAAACTTTCAGTAGGTGTTTACCCTTGGCCTGATCAAATATTCAACGATAAATTAATTGGGAATAGGCAGTCTAAAATATGGAAAGACTTTTGTGCTTATCGATGCGAGATGTATATCGATTTGTTTCCAAAATTTGCAGACCTGCGAAGAAGTATTGGCGCTGAAAAGGTATATAGTCGCAAATATCTTAATAGCGATGTTCACTTTAACAAGTCAGGGAATAGTCTAGTCTTTGAGGCGCTATTTGAGTCTTATTCAAAATACGCAAATCAGTAGATCTTTTCCGCTTTAAAAGTTGTATCTAATTTCATTGGTTTAAAAATCAGAGGAAGGCACTTCTTTGTATAATTAAAGTAACTGCAATGAAGGAAGTTGTTACAAAACTAAAAAACCAGACTAACTCGCCCAAACTTGTTTAAATTGCTCTAAAAAACCTGCATCCATTTTAGTTGCACCAAGAAGATGCTCCGATTGATAGGTAGCAGAGCCATGAAAATCTCTGCTTCCTGTGATAATTAATCCAAATTTACGTGAAAGATCTTTATAGTATTCCACTTTCCCCGTCCTTTCGTGGTAAGGGTAAACGCACTCCATCCCCAAAAGTCCAAAAGATTTCAGCTCTTCAACCATCTCAGGAACATCTTCGGAAGTTCTACCTTTTGAAGGGTTGCTTAAAGAGTAAGACCTCTCTCCAGGATGAGCCAACACCGGAATACCGTTACATTTACGTATCAATTCGCAAGCATTTTTCATTTCTAAATTTTCTCGCTCCACGTTGTGCTTTACAAGGTAACGATCAAAGGCATCTCGAGTGGTGGGAATGATCCCAAGTCGAACCATTTCTTTAGCTAAATGTGGTCTTGCAAGAACCCCTTCAGCAGCGCGGCGAACGTTCTCATATTCTATAGTTCCGCGAAATTTATCAGGGATTACTTCGTTGACGCGACAGATCAATTCACGCATGCGCTTCTCTCTCTTAGATGCCATTTTCATAACTTCATTCGAAAGCTCATCTGATAAAGATTCTGCAGATTCAAAATACGCGAGCAAGTGAAGATTAAACCCTCTATAACGAACCGTTATTTCGATTCCGGGAAAAGCAAAAATTCCCTCTGCGTTAGCCGCTGCTATAAATTCTTGTATGCCCCCAAAAGTATCATGATCTGTCAGAGACAGTTCCGAGACGCCATTTCTTTTAGCGATATCAACCAATCTTGTTGGAGAAAACTCTCCATCAGAAAAAGTTGAATGCATATGAATTTCAAATTTTTTCATAAAATCTATTCTAAACCTATTTTATGTGCTTCTCAAAGAACATTAGAAATAAAATTACATAATTAAGCTAAAAACTAAAACCCAAAGCATAATTGCCTTGTTTATATTTTTTCGATATTCTTGATCCATGTGCAAAGATAGAATTTTCAAAATTTGGATTTCGGTTTGTGTTTTTTTATGGGTAATGAGCAATACACTCTCATTTTCTACCACCTCCTCACGTGAGCTCACGATTGTATATTCTGGGAACACTCTAGGTGAACTCAAACCATGTGGGTGCGCTAAAGAAGAAGACCAAGGTGGGTTTGAGCGACGATCAACCTACCTAAAACAGGTCTTCAAGGATTCTAGAAACACACTATTAGTCGACACTGGCGATAACTTTAAAGAGGCTTCAACTCAAGGAAAAATTAAAGCGCGTTACATCATGCAAGCAATGTCTCAATTTAATTATGATGCGGTTATTCTTGGGGACAAAGACTTGCTTTACGGAGAATCTTTTCTTAACAATCATATGCCATTCCCTTGGCTGCTCAGCAATGCAGAGCTAGTTAAGATGAGCCCACCAAAAACACGAATTAAGACACTAGAAAATGGACTCACTATCGCAATACTAGCTTTGATTGATCCAGATCTATATTATGGTACCAAGCATAGTGGTGGAAATATCACGGACCCAAAAGAAACTGCCAAAAAACTAATCAAACAACTTACAACCTCCAAGCATATTGATCTAGTTGTTTTGCTTACTCATATGAAGCGGGAAAAAGCAATTTCTATGCTGCAGTTAAATGGTGTCGATGTGGTGATCAACGGTCATATCAAAAAAGATAGTGACATTATAGACATGACCCATATAAAACGTAATGGAAAAATATTTGTTCAGCCCGGACCTAGAGGGCAAAAAATGGGAGAGTTGTCTATACGGATTGATAACAAAGGGGGAAAATCGTTTGAACAAAGGATGATTCGTTTAGATTCAAATATCAAACCTGACTCCAAAATGATAAAATGGTACAAAGATTATAATAAAGAAGTGGAAGATTTATTTTTTATTTCATTAAAATCTCGAAAAACCGAGCGCGGAAAAAAAAAGGTTTATGCATCGGAGCAAGCATGCGTGACCTGTCATCCGAGCGAACATAAAACATGGATTATGTCGCGTCACAGTCATGCCTATGAAACTTTAAATCGAGTCAATAAAGCATTCGATCCTGAGTGTTTAAGTTGCCACGTAACTGGATGGGGGGAAAATGGAGGGTTTATTAGTGAAGTAGATACTCCAAAGTTAAAAAATGTTCAATGCGAAGTGTGTCACAGCCCAAGGTTAGATCACATAAAAAACCTGGGACGTAACCTTGAAGTCGATGCAAAAAAAGCCTGCAATAATTGTCATGTTAAAAATCATAGCCCAAATTTTAATTTTTTAGAATACTGGGAAAAAATAAAACATTGACCTTTGGTAGTAATATCATAAAGGAGATTAAGCATGGAATCCTGTAGAGTCCCATCAGCAAATAAAATATTATTTTTTTTAATAGCTAGTTGCTTAATTCTTCCAAGTTTTGTACTTGCAGAAGATAAAATCAAAGGAAAATACGAGGTCATAGGCTCAATTGAAAAACTAAAGAACGCAAAACAAGTCGAGATGATTGAATTTTTTAACTACTCCTGTGGTCACTGTTATAAATTTTTAGAAACTTCTAAAAAGCTACACCAAAAATTTAAAGATAAGCTTTATCATAAGAAATATCCCATTTTTTGGGGGGAACAAACCGCATTGCCCGCCAAAGCTTTTTATATTACTGATGAATTGGGGCTTGAGGGGAAATTTACTCAAGAATTATTCGACACCAACTTCAAACTCCATATCAATATTTTTCAACCAAGGGTTATTCAACGTCTTTCACAACATTATAAGATTGAACAAGAAATTAGAGAAGGAATGAAGTCACCTACTATTGAGGCTAAAGTTAACGAATCGCTTGCTTTAGCAAAAACATATAAGGCTAATGAAACACCCACAATTATCCTCAATAAAGTGCTAAAGGTAACTCCAAGTATTTCAGGTGGTACCACCGAAATGATGACTGAAAATTTAGAGCTGATCATTGGAGATATTCTTGGTTACAATTAATTTATTTTTTTAACACAACCAATTTAGGTAAGTGAACAAAAATGGTTTCATCTCTAAATTTACGCCAAAAAAAACACCCTTTCCAATTGAAAGTGATTTTACTAGGATTAATATTTTTATTTTTCTCCGGCGGACCAAATTCAGGCCTCACTTACTTACCTAATGCGGAGGCTGGTTTTTTTAGTAACGACTTAGAGCTTCTTGAGGAGGTTGTGGATCTGGTGGGAGATAAATACGTTTACGCCCCTGATTATAAAAAAATGTTTATGTCTTCTATTGATAGGATGATTATGGATATTGCCGATAAAAATATCTCCCTCAAAAATGAATCGACAGGGCAATCCATTTCTATTCTGGACAAAAGTATCCGTTACACATTTAGTTACAACCGAGAAAACTCTCTAGAGAATTTCAAGAAAGTATATTATTTTCTATTAGAGGAATCAGAAAAAAAATTGAACAAGAAAACACTTGAAATAGCAGCCGTAACTGGTCTCGTGAACTCTTTAGATCCATATTCCAAGTATATGGACGCTGGAAGTTTTAAAAAATCAATGAGCGAAACAGAAGGAATATATGGTGGACTAGGCATGGTTATCACGATGAAAGATAAGCGCCTACATGTTGTAAAAACCATCAAGAATTCTCCGGCCCAACGCGCAGGAATAAAACCCGACGA
>JABGTQ010000216.1 GCA_018647025.1 Nitrospina sp.
GAGGATTATCTAGCAACGGTTGAAGTGAGAGAAGCTGCTCTGCATATAAGATTGATAAGGTCCTTAAAAGACAGAACTTTTATATTTAACCATAGCTTCAACGAGGAGGGTAAACTTCACCAGATTATTCTTTGCTGTCCAGTAAAATTTGATGCTTTTAAAATATTGGTGGGGGCTCTTAGCGCAAAAAGCATAAATATTTTAGAAACTAAAATTTTTATAAGAAAAGATGGGATTGTTATTATCAGTGTTAATATCGAAGAAACCGAAAAGACAGTTGCAGGAGACCTTGAAATTTGGAAAAACCTTAAACAAGACCTTAGTAATATTTTTGAAGGTCATGAAAGCCTATTAAATCTTCTAGCAAAAAGAACTCTATATATTGCAGAGAAACAAACAGCTGAGGCAATAATTCCAAAAATTGAGGTAGACAACTTAAGTGATCCGAATTTCTCAATTATTCGCATCGAAGCCCGTGACCATTTAGGAATGTTGTATAAAATTTCAAAGGTATTCTCCGATTTCGCAATCAGAATACATAGCGCAAAAGTTTCTACCCAGGGGGGGCGAGGCATCGACGTGTTCTACGTGTCACATCAAAACAAAAAGATTCTTTTTAAAAAACTAATCCGCCGCGCCAAGGAAAAAATAATTTTCGCTATGATGCTCAAAAACCCAGAAGACCTTGGTGAATAAAGTTTATGTACGTCCACAAAAAAATCATAATAAACACATTTGGATATTTAATTTTAATCATAAATACTGTTGCAGCTAACCATCTCGTCGCAATCAGTGAAGTTTCTTTAGGAAAAAAAATATACCATGACCGTTGCGAAGTCTGCCATGGAAGTCAAGGTGACGGAAAGACATTTGCAGCAAATGCTCTTTACCCAACACCGAAAAATTTTACAGCAAAAGTATCTAAAAAAGAACTGACACGTGAGCGAATGATAGAATCGATTACAAGAGGACGGCCCGGAACGGCAATGATGCCCTGGGAGCGCATTCTTAGCAAACAGGAAATCCACTCGGTAGTGAATTACATTCAACAAATTTTAATGGAACTATAAAAAAACCCATCAATCCTGTGCGCGCGATTTTTTTTTAACCTAAATATCCGACGTTCAGGTTTTCAATTTTCTCCCTAGTTTATCTTCTACGGAGGCCATTTTTGATGCCAGTCTACCCTTTTTCCCTTCTCGGTAATCAATTTTCAAAGAACAAGTGATGCGCTTGCAATCAGAACTCATTGTCTCATAGCATTTTTTAACTACACTCATAACTTCATCCCATTCCCCCTCAAGAACAGTACCCATAGGATTTAGGCGATAATCAACTCCACTTTCGGATATTATCTTAAGTGATCTACTTACATAAGTACTTACACTTTCTCCTTTATCCATAGGGGACATACTAAATTCAAGAAGCACCATATTTTTTAACCTCCAAAGAGTTTGTTAATTATGAAAATTATTTTTTTTCTATATTCTTTTATTTTAAATTAGTAACCCTTTGCATAACTTTATTTTAGAAAAAAGTCTCTAAAAAGATTGAATTTTTACAAATAAGTACTTGCATTTTAGGCCTCTGATGTGGAATCATCAACAATTCAATTCGAAATCCGAAAGGGTTGTCGAAAATCCAAGTAAAGGCGGTACGGCTATTTGGCCAAGATTCAAGATATTCGCGATAATATAGATCGAATCGATGATCGTTTACTCAAGCTAATAAATCAACGTGGCGAACTAGCAATAAAAATTGGACAAGAAAAGTCCAAAAAAAATAGTTCAGGGCATTTTCACGTTCCGCATAGAGAACACTCGATAATTGAGCGAGTCACAGGAAGGAATAATGGGCCGTTTCCCGACGAATCATTAACATGCGTATTCCGAGAAATATTTTCAGCTACTCTTGCCCTTGAAAAACCTCTTCGTATAGGGTTTCTCGGCCCTGATACAACTTTTAGTCATCAGGCTGCAATAAAACAATTCGGACATTCATCAAAATTTGTAGCAAGTCCTAATATTGAATCTATCTTCCGCCAAGTCGAAAATGATGAGTGCGATTATGGTGTGGTTCCTGTAGAAAATTCGATAGAGGGAGTTATCAATTTAACTTTAGATTGTTTTGTTGATTCCCCTTTATTAATTTGTGACGAAATAAAAAGCGCAATCTCGCTTTGTCTGCTTTCTAAAACTAAAGATCAAAAAAAAATAAAAACTATATACTCTCACACACAGCCTCTGGGGCAATGTCGTCAATGGCTAAACCGTAATTTCCCAAACGTACAGCAAATTCCAACTTCTAGCACAGCTAGTGCAGCGAGAACCGTAGTTAGAAAATCAACTTGTGCTGCCATAGCAGGCAAACTTGCTGCAGAGGTATATGACTTAAACATCGTTGAAGAGAACATTCAAGACAGGGTAGAAAATTACACACGTTTTCTTGTTATCGGTAAGGACGAGGCCAAAAAAGTGAAAGATAATAAAACCTCAATTATGTTTTCTATTAAAGATGAAGCAGGTTCTCTTCTCAAGGTTTTGCAGCTATTTGACCGGAACAAAATAAATTTAACAAGAATTCAATCACGTCCACTTAGAGATCGACCTTGGGAATATCTTTTTTATGTTGACCTGGAAGGGCACATCCAAGAATCAACAGTCAAAAATTCTATGGAAACGCTAGAAAAAAAGTGCTTATTCTTGAAGCTACTAGGTTCTTACCCAAGGAAGGCTTGACAAGATGAATTCATTTGATCGGGTGTCCATAATTGGAGTTGGTCTTTTAGGAGGATCGCTTGCTAAAGTTATGCGAAAACTTGGCCTAGCGAAGTCGATCATTGGATACGGGCGTAATCAAGCTAATCTAAATGAGGCCAAAAAACTAAATATCATAGATGAAGTAGTACCTGATATTCAATCGGCAGCAAAGGACGCAGATTTGATCGTTTTTTGTTCCCCGGTGCAAACTATTGGGGAGCTAGCAATGAAAATGGCTCCTCATATCAAATCTGATTGCTTAGTGACAGATGTTAGTTCGACAAAAGAAACTCTTGTTTTGGAAATGGGAAAAATCATACCAGAGGATATTTCTTTCGTCGGGGCGCACCCTATTGCTGGAAGTGAAATGTCCGGATTTCAGGCGTCATCAAATACTCTATATGAAGGTGCTCACTGCATTGTAACACCAACAACTAAAACGAACCCAGTAGCATTAAAGCGTATCATCGAGCTTTGGGAAACTATCGGAACGCAAGTATCAATAATGGATGCCAAAGAGCACGATTTTATTTTTGGGGCAGTTAGTCATTTGCCTCATATTTTAATTTTTGCATTGATGAACACACTGGGCAATTTAAAATCTGAAAACCATGACCATGTGACACCTTTTTCAGGCGCTGGGCTTAGGGATATAACTCGTATAGCTGGCAGTGAACCAGTAATGTGGAGAGACATTTGTATCTCTAACAAAGATTCTATTTTATACTGTCTGGATCGATTTCAGGAAACCTTGAACCATCTTAGGTCAGGAATTGAACAAGGAAATGGTATGCTGCTTACCGAACAATTTAAAACTGCAAATCAGTATAGAAGCAATCTTGTTAGTAATACATGATTATCGCTATAGATGGACCTGCGGGAAGTGGCAAAAGCACTGTCGCAAAGATAGTGGCAGATAAATTAAATTTTAGATACATAGATACGGGATCAATGTATCGATCAGTTGCTTGGAAAAGCTTGCAAAAAAATGCTGCTCTCAAAGATGAAGATGCCGTAGCTGATATTGCTTCTAAAGTCAAAATCGAATTGATTTACGGAAAGAAGGGGCAATTGGTCTTCGTTGACGGAGAAAATATTACTGACCAATTAAAAGTTGAAGAAATTAGTCGTGGAGCAGCTATTGTAGCAGCGCAGCCAATGATCCGAGAAATTATGACAATTAAGCAACGAAAGCTTGGACTGGAAGGCAAGGTTGTAATGGATGGGAGAGATATCGGAACGGTTGTTTTCCCCAAAGCAGATAAAAAGTTTTTTCTGGATGCCGACCCAAAAGAGCGAGGGCGACGTAGATTTATTGAACTAAAAGAAAAAAAACAGATTAATAACGCAGATCTGCCAACAATAATCGAACAGGTCGTTCAAAGAGATCATGAAGATCGTAGTAGAAAAATAGCTCCTCTCAAGCAAGCTAAAGATGCCATGCTCATTGATACGACTCATCTTAGTATCGATCAGGTGGTAGAGGAAATAATAAAAGTAATTGTTCCGGGTTCGCAAACTTTTTAACGACCCCTATTATCAACTTAAGCTTTTGCAAATGCTTTATAAATTCAAGAAAGAAATTTTTTATCATGGGTAAATCAAAAATCACAACAACATTCGAAGATGACATTGATGAAGAAGAGAAACTTTCCCCTGAAGACCAGGCGGATTGGGATGAAATGGAAAAATATTTCTCTGAAAGCCTTCACCAATTCAAAGAAGGTCAGATTATTCAAGGTACCGTAATAGAATTAGCCAAGGGTCTGGCAACAATTGACGTTGGATTCAAATCAGAAGGAAATATTCATTTACACGAGTTTCCTAATAACGGACAAGACATGTCTGTGGGGGACGAAGTAGAAGTTTTTCTAGAAAAGTCAGAGGATAATGATGGAAACGTTGTCCTCTCCAAAGAGAAAGCGAATAAAATTAAACTATGGGATGAGCTAGTCTCAAAGTATGAGGCAGAAGAAATTATAGAGGGAACCATTATAGCAAAAGCAAAAGGTGGTCTTACAGTCGATATCGGGCTCAAAGCATTTCTTCCTGGTTCTCAAATTGACCTACGTCCTATAAGAAACCTGGAAAAACTGATTGGGGAAGTTTTCCAAATGCGCATTATCAAGATGAACAAAAAGCGCGGTAATATTGTCCTATCCAGAAGAGCTTTACTAGAGGAGAAGCGCCAGAATAGTCGCGCCGAAACTTTACAACAATTAGAAGAAAATAGCCTTATTGCAGGTGTTGTTAAAAATATTACTGAATATGGTATTTTTGTTGACTTGGGTGGTATTGATGGCTTGCTGCATATTACTGACATGTCTTGGGGACGTGTTAATCATCCTTCGGAAATGTTTTCAATGGGCGATAAATTAGAGGTAATGGTCCTCAAGTTTGATAAAGAAAAAGAACGTGTTTCGCTCGGACTGAAACAAATCACCGCTGACCCTTGGGTTAGTGTCGATGAAAAGTATCCTATTAATAAAAAGATAAAAGGGAAGGTTGTTAGCATTACTGATTACGGTGTTTTTGTTGAGTTAGAAAAAGGGATTGAAGGTCTAGTTCATATATCTGAAATGAGCTGGAGCAGGCATATCAAGCATCCAAGTAAAATAGTTTCTATCAGAGATGAGGTTGACGCTGTGGTCCTTACTCTTGATAAAGAAAAGAAACGAATATCACTTGGAATGAAACAAATGGAAGCTAATCCATGGGTGGAGATTGAGGAAAAGTACCCTGTCGGAACTGAAGTTATTGGAACAATTAGAAATTTGACCGATTTTGGTGCTTTCATTGAATTAGAAGATGGTGTGGATGGCCTTATACATATTTCGGATTTGAGCTGGAAAAAAATTAAACACCCGTCGGAAACCTTAAAGAAAAAAGATGAGGTTAAAGCGATGGTGCTTAATATTGATAAAGAAAATTGTCGCATTTCTCTTGGTGTTAAACAACTGGAGCCAGATCCTTGGGATGATATCGCTAAAAATTATTCTATTGGAATGGCGGTTGA
>JABGTQ010000217.1 GCA_018647025.1 Nitrospina sp.
ACCTGACCAAATAGTCGGGAATTTTCTACAAGAATACTGGATTGTGTTGTCTGAGTTCAATACCTTGGGGCCAAGAACTCCAATGGAAGAATCCGATCTAATATGGTTCAGCATTGATTCCACAGCTTTTTCTATCATTATTGTATCTGGGTTAATAAAAAGCAGGAAGTCACCACTTGCTAATTTAGCACCTTGATTGTTAGCCCTTGAGAACCCTATATTTTTTGAATTTTTAATATACTGAGTTTTTGGATAACGTTTTAAAATGGATTTTAGACCATTGTCTTTAGAACTATTGTCAACTAAAATGATCTCAAATTGTATTTTTTCGATTGTTTTGTAAACTGACTCAAGACAGTCACTTAATATGTGGCTATGGTGGTAGTTGACTATGATTATGGATAAGTCCACAGGGTCCATTTGGTGAGTATACGGAGAGATAACCAATTTAATTTAATGGCCGTATCAGAAGGATTATCACTTATATTGATTATGAATTCAAGAAAGCCTTGTTAAATAAAGTTTCTAACTCTTGGTTAAAAGTAATGAGTTTGATTGCCATTATATTTTAATCTTCGAAAGATGGGGGAATGAAAATTAGATTAGATGATAAACCTTACTTTGTATGTAAGATACTCAAGTGATCTTTAGATAATGCCGTTGTAATAAAGATTACCAGTCCTCAACTTTAGCTGACTTTAAGGTTATTATTCAATGTTGTCTACGACAATCAATCAGTATAGTTACCGAAGAACTTTCCAACTTAAAATAAATTCATCTTTAAATTATGAGTAAAAAAATTTTGGTTACAGGTGGAGCGGGGTTTATAGGGTCTCATACCGTAGATGCCCTCATCGAAAGAGGGGATACAGTTCGTGTCTATGACAACCTGAATTCTCAGGTGCATGGTATATCTGCAAAAAAACCCCTTTATCTTCATAAAGACGCAGAGTTTATTCAGGGTGATATACGTGATCGCGATAGCTTTCTTAAAGTTATTGAAGGGGTAGATATCATAATTCATGATGCCGCAGAAGTTGGGGTAGGGCAATCGATGTACTCGATAGACCAGTATATTTCTACTAATGTTGGCGGGACAGGTATTTTATGGGATATTTTGGTTAATGTTAAAAATAATGTAGAAAAAGTTTTGGTTGCAAGTTCAATGAGTAACTATGGTGAGGGTCGATATGTTTGTAGTGAACACGGTAAAATTTGCCCAAAACCTAGACCGATAGAACAGATGCAGGCAGGACAATGGGAAATGCTTTGTCCAACATGTGGACAAATCGCAACCCCAGTCCCGACTGACGAAGATAAAGAAATGCATTGCACTTCTGTTTATGCTCAAAGCAAAAAAGATCAGGAGGTATACTCTCTTATGATCGGTGATGCATATAAAATACCAACTGTGGCTTGTCGTTATTTTAATTGTTATGGCCCGAGGCAGAGCTTAAATAACCCATACACTGGTGCGGCGGCTATTTTCTGTTCGGCAGTGAAAAATGGGAAGGCTCCTCTAATTTATGAAGACGGGCACCAGCAACGTGACTTTATTCATGTGAAAGACTTGGTAAGGGCTAAACTGATGTTGCTGGATTCTTCAGAATCAAGCTACCAGGTATTTAATATCGGGCGAGGAAAACCAGGTTCAATTCTTGAAGTTGCTAAAATTCTCATTGAAATATTTGGGAAGTCACTAAGTCCGAATGTAATTGGAAAGTTTAGAAATGGAGATATTCGTCATTGCTACGCTGACACTTCTAAGATTAGGGCTCTGGGATTCGAACCTAAGTTGTCTCTTAAGGAAGGTCTGTCAGATTTGGTGGCATGGGGTGATCAACAGACTGCAGTTTCTCGAATAGAAGATGCACATAAAGAGCTTGTGGCTAAGGGGCTGGTCATATGAAAAATAACAGCTATCCACTTTGACCCTACCTATTTTATTTTGCACAACTGAATTAAACAGTCTTTCCTATGAGATAATTGGAACAAGACTTACTCCCTTAGTGTTAGAAAAACCATAATAATTTAATCATATAGACTTAATGACTCAAGATTCTGTAACGTTTCTGTCTACCAAAAAGTTTCTTTTAATAGGAGGAATTTTTTATCTCTTATTTCTTCTTTTGACTCCACTTGGGCTTTTCAACGATTGGATTCCACCACTCACACACTCGGGATACTACTCAGTAAAAACAGTCGATGGAGGGGACGATACAGGCTATTACTCCTATTTGCGTTCAATATTTTTTGATGGGGATATCGATTTTATAAACGAACGTTATTATGCTCATATCAATCGTTTTCATTCAACCGGGTACGTTTTCAGTAATTGGCAGATAGGCCAAGCAGTTTTATATTTACCTTTCTTTGTAGCGGGTCATTTTCTTGCTTTGTTGT
This sequence comes from Nitrospina sp., assembly GCA_018647025.1. Classification (GTDB taxonomy): domain Bacteria; phylum Nitrospinota; class Nitrospinia; order Nitrospinales; family VA-1; genus Nitromaritima. Next base: position 2,404 of record JABGTQ010000217.1, read on the forward strand.
ATAGCGCCTTAGGGTACCCAATTAAGGCCGATGGTTATTCATCCCCTTATTTTATAGCGACTGCTGTTGCTTCGGCGACGTACTTATTTGCCGGACTTATGATTATGTGCCGGGTTCTTAATAAAATTGTTAATCAACGGATTGCAGTCATCGCAACTGTATCGTTGTGGATGGCGTCGCCATTATTGTATTACACCTTCATTCGTCAGCGAATGGCTCATACTACTGAGTTTTTTCTTGCTGCTTTATTTATCTTGGCATGGCTTTGTTATCGAGAGTCGAACAATAAATCGCATCATGCTGTTATAGGAGCTTGCCTAGGTTTGCTGTGTCTGGTTCGTTTGATAAATGCAAACTACGGCGTTCTTTATATCTTCGATTTAGTCTTTTTATGGATTGCAGGAGGAGGCTTTTTCAGTCCAAATAAAATAAAGGAAATTGGGCT
>JABGTQ010000218.1 GCA_018647025.1 Nitrospina sp.
ATTCAGCTTAACTGATGGATACTTATTCCCGACATATATATGCTCGTCCATAATTCCCTGCCGGGTAAACTGAGTTAGAAGGTACCATGCTCGTGTTTTAACGAATGGGTAAATAAATAGGTACTTTGCTTTTCCAGGAATGATATGAGTACGATCTTCTTCATGTTCAGGGTTAAACATGTCCTGATACATAGAACGCTTAGTCTGAGACAAATAAGAGAAACTTGGTATCAAATAACTCCCAAGATCGGTTTGATATAGGCGCGTAGTCATTTTTTGAAATCCTTCCATATCATAGCTTATACGCCAAAACATAATATCCACATCAGCTCTAATACCTACCATAGTGTACCCAAGAAGTATCATGTCGTTATTAGCATCGTATTCTTCTAGGACTTCCAAGAACTCCTTCTTAGCAACTTCCTTTCTTTCTTTAGATAATCGTCTAAAAGCGGGATCCAACTTATAAAAAGCAAAATTTACAAATTGTCTTCTTTTTAGTTCTTCAGGCACTTCAGATGCGGGTGCAGCTTTAGTTGCCTTATTTTTTCTTGCCTCTTCAATAGCACCACCTTCACGTTCTTGGCGAGCTCGAGAAACCACATCATCATCAATAAGAGCTACGGCTTTATCTTTGGCATATTGTTCAATCCCACGTACAACACTCTTTCTAACAAAAAATGGCACGTTTTTCATACGCGCAATAGCAGTGTCCGACCACTCTAACTCAGTAGCCGGCATAAAGTCATCAAGCTCTTTGCTGTCGATTGCCATAGTATACTTACCTTAAAATTTAACATATTAAGAATGTAACTATTATAACTCAAGCCTCTGATATTTCAATATTTTTAAAACCATTATGCATATACCTGTAAATTCTCTAAATGACTACCTCTAGCATTAAAAAAATAAAATTTTTCAAAGAATGATCTGATTGGACTAATTAAAATGTAAAGAAATCAACTTGTCGGACTAAAAAAACATATCTAAACTATCTTAGGGGATTGTCAATTAGAATTTCAACCAAAACATCTTCTAAAGTTATTTTATTTTTTTAGTCCAGAGTGCCTAAAAATTTGATCCATAACACCGAGAAACTTTCCTTGTTCCTCCGTTTCGGTATCCTTTATCTGTTTATCGTAATTAAAAATATTGAGCCGAATCTCTGGTGGTGGCTTAAGTAATCTCGCCAATGCTTTTCCAGAGTTTACTGGTGGATGACAGGTCTCTTCCTGGCAAACATAAACTGAAGAGACTCCATTAACGGTGGACTTTCCCTCTACCAATGGAATCAGATGTGAATCCTGATTATTTTCATTCCATGCAAAGATCTTATTAGGACGATAATCTTGATGTAGAGCATCTCTCATATCTTCAAAAACAGGATCATCAAAACTACCAGTAAAAACAACTTCAGTTTTAGAACATGACATAAAATCAGCCGCTGCCAAAATACCGGTATGCGCTGCCGGACTCTTATCTATTCTCTTTTTAAAAGCATTCACAGAGCTTGATCCAATATCGATATAACGTTTATTACCTAAAAGATGACCTAGTTTCAAAAGTGATAAAATAGCGATCGCATTAGCTGAAGGAATCGCTTCATCGGCTGCATTTTTTAATCGAGCTATGAGTACTTCTGATGAATGCCCTGACATAAAAAATCCCCCATCATTTTCATCATAAAACTCACCTATCATCTTATCAGTAAGTTGTTTGGCACGCTCAATCCAAACGAGGTCAAAAGAAGCCTCATAAAGTGTAATTAACGCTTCAAGAAAATATGCATAATCTTCAAGGCAACCATTAATCTTGCTTTCGCCATTACTATAAATACGAAGCAAAATACCATTTTCTGTCCACATATTAGTCCATAAAAACTCACCTGCACGGATTGCAGCTTCTAAATAATTCTTTCCATGCAGTACCATATAACCAGAAGCAAAAGCCGTTATCATAAGTCCATTCCAGCCCGTAATTATTTTTTTGTCCGTAAAGGGTCTGGTTCTTTTTTTTCTAGCTTGCAATAAAATTTCTTTAGATGTTCTTAAAATATGATCTAACTCAAATATTGCAATTCCTTCAAGTTTGACTATATTCTCTATGGATTCTTTTATGTATAAAACATTTTTTTGTGACGTACCCTTGGAAGCAACTCCAAAATGACGCGCCATTAACTTAGCATTTCGAGGGCCAAGTAAATCAAGAAGATCTTTCATCTCCCAAAAGTAATAACGCCCTTCTTCACCATCTGTATCTGCATCCTGACCAGAGTAAAAAGCTCCTTCTGGAGAAGTCATTTCACAAAGGATATATTTAAAAATATCACGAGGGACATCACTATAAATATCCTGCTTAGTTGCCTGCGCCATATCAACATAAAGCTTAGCCAAAAGGGCATTATCATAAAGCATTTTTTCAAAATGAGGCATTCTCCAATATTTATCGGTAGAGTAGCGATGAAACCCCCCACCTAACTGGTCATACATGCCGCCTTCGGCCATCTTTGTAAGAGTTTTATCAAGCATTTGTATCGATTTATCTGCTCCAGTCCTAACCCAATGCCGTAATAGTATTGTATAGTTCATAGGTTCAGGAAATTTCATACCCGAACCAAATCCTCCCTCTTCATCGTCAAACCTCTCCTCCATAATACGAACGGTCTCGTCAATCAATCGATGAGCTGAAATTAAATCACTCTCAGAACTTGACTCAGGGATATGTAGTTTTTCTAAAATTTTTTGAGTGCGTATTCCCAACTGACCTTTTTGATCCTTGTAAAGAGTAAATGCTTCTTCTAAAACTTGAGAAAAACCAGGTCTATTAAATTTAGAAGCTGGTGGATAATAAGTCCCTCCAAAATAGGGTTTACAATCAGGTGTCAAAAAAAGACTGATCGGCCAACCACCCTGCCCTAGTAATGAAATAATTGCCTTCATGTATACAGCATCAATATCTGGTCTTTCTTCCCTATCAACTTTAATATTAATAAACTTCTCATTCATAATGCGGGCAGTCTCTGCACATTCAAACGATTCACGTGCCATGACATGACACCAGTGACAAGCTGAATATCCAATGCTTAAAAATATAGGCTTATCCTCAGCCTTAGCAAGTTCATGAGCCTCATCACCCCAAGGATACCAATCAACTGGATTGTGTTTGTGTTGAAGAAGGTAAGGACTTGACTCTTTTACTAACCGGTTAGTATGTTGGAATTCATTCAAAACTTAATACCTAAAAATTCTATCGGAGGAATGAAAAAGAAAAAACAAGTATCTATAGATTACAAAGAAAGATCAATTTAAATATTTAATACTAAATAATGCTAAGATTAGAATAATAGTTAAGTGCATCAACATAACTAACCTTAACTTGGAAAACATAAAACTCTATAATGAAAAACACAAATGATAAAAACTATTGCGACCAATTTTTTATCCATAACCATCGCGTTTAGCAATACATTTATTGCTACCGCTCAAACAAATTGTGAAGGAATGTCCGCACCAGCATACTTTTCGTTGCACAAAAACCGGCAGGCTTCGTTTACCTCAGTTATGGATGCTGGTACTATGCAAAAATATAAAATCGA
>JABGTQ010000219.1 GCA_018647025.1 Nitrospina sp.
CCACCAGAGGGGATCAAGGAGCATGAACTACTCAAGCAAGTCGAAAAAATCCAACCCGATATGGTAGCGATGAGCATCATGACATTCAACCTCCTTGATGCACTCCACACCTCTGAGTCGATCAAGCGAAAGCATCCAAATATCAAAATTTGTCTGGGCGGACCTCATGTAAATATGTACCCAAAAGAAACTCTCGATCAACCAAATATAGACTATGTCGTATTTGGTGAAGGTGAAAAGATTTTCACCCAACTCATTACCTCTCTTGAAGAAGATATATCAGACTCTGCAACCTTGCAAGTCATCAAAGGCTTAGGTTGGAAGAAAGATGGTATCTCCAATATCAACCCAGCTCAAACTGAGCTATTAGACCTAGATGAGCTTCCTTTCCCTGCACGTCACTTGGTTGATATCAGTAAATATAAACACATTATTGGTGAGGGCAGACAGTTTTTTAGTATTCAAGCAACTAGGGGATGTCCAGCTGCTTGCACGTTCTGTGATATTCGCCAAACTAAGTTCCGTTGTCGTTCTCCAGAAAGTGTGGTTGATGAAGTAGAACAGTTAGTAAGCATTGGAGTTGACGATCTATTTTTTGTAGACGATACGATAACAATCAATAAGAAAAACCTTATTGACACTTGCAATCTAATTATCGAACGTGGAATAAAAATTAATTACAAAATTTCAGCAAGAGTAGACACTATAAACGAAGAAGTTCTCCAAGCGCTAAAAAAATCCGGGTGCTATAGAATTCATTTCGGAATTGAGTCATCTAGTCCCCGTCACCTTAAGTATTTGCAAAAGGGACAAACTCCTGAAAAGGTAGAACGTGCCTGTAAAATGACCCGAAAAGTCGGAATAGGATTTTTTGCTTATATGATGATCGGCATTCCCCATGAAACCAGAGAAGAGATGATGGCAACTGTCGATTTCGCCAAAAATCTAAAACCCGATTATGCACAATTTTCGATATGCACTCCCTATCCTAAAACTGAGTTATATCAGCAGATGCGCGACGAAGGTATCGTTACAGAAGACTACTGGCAAGACTTTGCTGAGCGACCTCGGGTTGATTTTAAAATCCAGTTCTGGAACAAGAGCTTTACAGAAGAAGAATTAAGGAAACTTCAAGATGAATGCCACGCCAGATTCTATAGCAGCGCCTCTTACATTATGAAGCAGATTACCAAAGTACGGTCCTGGACTGACTTTACTGCTAAAGCTCGCATGGGCACAAAAATTCTAACCAGTCGAATGGGAATTTAATGCATTTAGAAGACCTCTAGTTAATCCCATTTTAATTTATTATCTCTCTAGACAAAGTCACCCCCACCAAAACCTGTTTTTATTTTAGCCTTATAACGTGTAAAATCAGTTTATGATTGAGGTGACAGAAATTTATAAAAGTGTCCAAGGCGAGTCAACATATATGGGACTCCCGTGTGTATTTATTCGTCTAACAGGTTGCAACCTTCGATGCGTCTGGTGTGACACGACCCATGCGTTTCATAATGGTGACCATTTATCTATTGGCCAAATTATAGACCAAGTGAAATCGCATGGAATCAATCTAGTAGAAATAACTGGTGGAGAACCTCTTTTGCAGAAAGAAGTCTTTCCGCTTATGGAATCTCTTCTTAAAAATAAATTTAAAGTCATGTTAGAAACAAGTGGATCACTCTCAATTAAAAGTGTTCCCAGAGAAGTAATTAAAATAATAGATATTAAATGTCCCGGAAGTGGCGAGGAAGATAAAAACCTCTGGGAAAATCTAGACCATCTCTCCAGCAAAGATGAGATCAAGTTTGTTATTGCTGATAAAGTTGACTATGAGTGGAGCAAACATGTTTTACAAAGTTACAACCTTGATAAAACAAATCCAATCTTATTTTCTCCTGTCTTTGAAAAACTAAAATTAAAAAATTTAACTGCATGGATTTTGGAAGACAACCTGCCGGTTCGACTTCATACACAGTTACACAAGTATATTTGGGATCAAAAAACAATTGGGGTTTAACTAGCGTGCCTCAAAAAAAAAAGTCTGGCCAAAAAATACTCAAATATAATCAAGATATTAGAAGAAAACTACTCACCTGGTACGATAAAACAAAACGTGACCTACCCTGGAGGAAAACAAAAGACCCCTATAGTATCTGGGTTTCCGAAATCATGCTCCAGCAGACTCAAGTTAAAACTGTAATCCCCTACTACGAACGCTGGGTTAAAATTCTCCCGACTATAGACAAACTAGCAAATGCCCCTGAGCAGAAAATTTTAAAACTCTGGGAGGGGCTTGGTTATTATTCAAGAGCAAAAAACCTTAAAAAATCTGCACTAATTATTCATAAGAAAATGAATGGAAATCTGCCTAAGACCGTGAAAGATTTACAAAACCTTCCTGGAATTGGTCGTTATACTGCTGGTGCCATATCCAGTATCGCATTTGGACTAAAAGCACCTGTCTTAGATGGTAATGTCAAACGCGTCTTCTCTCGATTATTCTGTATTAATGATAATGGAACTACTTCATCTTTTGAAAATTGTTTATGGGAAATAGCCGAAGATCTACTGCCAGTTCGAAGGCCAGGTGATTTCAACCAAGCTCTTATGGAGTTGGGAGCAACTGTGTGTACCCCAAAGTCACCAACATGCCAACAATGCCCTGTGCGAACAATCTGTCATGCATTTCTTAAAGATAGCGTTAACAAATTTCCTTCAACTAAAAAAAAGATTAGTTCAAAAAAAATAGAAGTCAGCGCTGGTATTATTACAAAAAATAAAATGGTCTACATCCAACAACGAGTAAAAAATGGTTTGATGGGTGGTCTCTGGGAGTTTCCTGGTGGAAAACGAGAAAAGGGTGAGTCGCTCGAAGAGTGTTTGAAACGAGAAATCAAAGAAGAGTTACGAGCCACTATTGAAATATCAGAAAAAGTCATGACTATCAAACATACTTATACCAATTTTCGTGTAATTCTTCACGTATTCGACTGCCAACTTCAAGATAAAATAATTCGACCCAATGGATGTGAACAATGGAAATGGGTTTCATTATCAAACTTGAAAAAATATCCTTTTCCTGCTGCCAATGTTAAAATTGTAAAATATCTTACTGAAAAATAATTTCTTGCAATAAAACAATCTAATTAGAACAATGAACTCAGGAACCAAAGTAACTCTTGTTGGGACAGCTTCCAATCTTGTACTTTCAATAATTAAGTTTTTTGGAGGCATCATTGGTAATAGTGCCGCCATGGTAGCCGATGCGGTTCACTCTCTTTCCGACCTATTGACTGATGTAATTGTACTAATCACAATCAAGATAGGGCAAAAGCCTAAAGACGAGGATCATCCCTATGGCCACGGAAAGGCAGAGTCACTTGGAACAACGATTATTGGATTTATTATTATTTTAGCTGGGGTAGGATTAGCCTATGAAGCTTGGGATATTGTTCAAACTGAAGTATCTCGTATTCCAGAACCCCTGGCAGCTGGCACTGCTTTGGTTTCTATTTTTATCAAGGAATGGTTGTTTCGCTACACACGTTCTGTGGGTAAAAAGACAAACAGTTCCATACTTCTTGCTAATGCATGGCACCATCGTTCCGATGCCATATCATCTATCGCTGCTTTAATTGGTATAATAGGTTCAATGATAGGATTCCCCGTTCTAGATCCTATCGCTTCAGCAATGGTCTCCTTCCTGATTATGAAAGTAGGTTACGAACTTACTCTCGGAGGGTTTCGTGACTTAATGGATACCGCACTCAATGATAAAGATACGCAAAAACTTCAAGCCACAATAGACAATATATCTGGTGTCATAACATCACATGATTTGCGAACAAGAAGAATTGGTGAGGAGATTCTAATGGATGTTCACATTCAGGTAGATAGTGACCTAACCGTAACTGAGGGACATGAAGTAGCTGAAAGAGTTCGTAGGCAATTAATCAAGAATTATCCAAATACTCAGGATGTTCTCGTCCATGTAGATGGCTATGACGACAGCGAAGTGGAGGCAATTTATAATATTTCGAGAAATGATGTTGAAATATTGCTCGCTCCAATACTTGCTAGTGCGGAAAAGGTATTAAGAAAAACACAATTGCGACTACATCACCTTAAAGGGGAAAATATTGTAGAAATTTATTTACATGGAGACTCTACAAAAACAATTGACGAGATTGAAGCTCTTCTTAAAGAAGTCAAAAGTAGTCTTTTAAAAAATGAACATATCGATGGAGTTAAATTATACTTAGAGGTTGAATCGAATAATAATTACTTAACAAAGTAAGTATCCTTATCAGAAAAAACAGGAGGGCTGTGAAGGTTAAGTAGACAGAGTGACTGCTCATCTGTTGAAAATTGATGAACAGTTCCAGGAGGAACTCTAAAAAAACAACCTTCTTTTAGGTCATAATTATTTCCATCTAGAATGGCGTTCCCAAAACCCGAGATAACGTAATATAACTCCTCTCCATTTTTATGATAACTGGGCTTCTTAATCTGAAATGGTTCCATACGCACCAAATAAGCAGAAAATTGCTCGCAGGCTTCCCGAGGTAAAAGCTGGTCGATTTTGATTCCTTTGAGGGTAATTGACTCTCCCTTGCCAGGTTCTACAAAGATGATCTGTTTTTTTTTATCATTTGATTTTTTAAGTAAGTCCATTATAACCTTGAACAAATATCCCCTGAATGTGTTTTTGTATCAACTTGTGAAATTGCTTCTAGAATATTTCCATCCTCACTGATCACATAAGTGATACGTGATGTATATTCATCTTCAGGACCTTTAACAGCTTTATAAGCTAGAGAAATTTCTCTATTCACATCGCATAATAATGGGTAAGGAAAATCAAACTTTGCAGCAAACGCTTTATTATCTGATTCGTTATCTAGACTAACCCCTAATATAACTGTGTTTTTTTTAATAAATTTTTCATAGTCATCACGAAATCCTTTGCCTTCTATTGTACAACCTGGGGTATCCGCCTTTGGATAAAACCATATGACGACTTTCTTTCCTCCAAAATCTTTGAGACTAACATCATTACCATTGTGATCCTTAACCGAAAAACTTGGTGCACTTGTACCTTTTTCCAACATAAAAAAAACCTCCTTCACATTATTTATAATACAACCTCTTAGAAATCTCAGAAAAACAAAATACCAACAACTCAAATTGGCTAAAACTAAATACTACAGACTTAAAATTATTTTTTATAGGTTTATTTTATTCTCGAAAGTAGACTTTCTGCCAATAAAAGGTCTTCTTTTCGAGTGATTTTGATGTTCAATTCTGAGCCAGAAACTATCTTGACCTGCGCACCTAAGTATTCAATCAAAGATCCTTCATCAGTGCCATAATAAGAATCTTTCTTAGCTTTTTTAAAAGCTTGCTGAAGCAGTGTATATCGAAATGCTTGCGGTGTCTGTACTCGCCATAACCTATCCCTCGAAATCGTTTGCTTCACAAAACCATCTAAAACCTGTTTTAATGTATCACTAACTGGTATTGCTGTAATGGCAGCTCCATGTTGCTGCGCGGCTTCTACCGTGGCGGTTATCATTTTGGATGTGGTGAATGGTCTCACACCATCATGAACTACTACGATGTCTGTTCCCCCCTCTATGGAGTTGAATCCGTTATAAACTGAATCTTGGCGTTGTTCCCCACCCGCAACTACCTTCCTAACAAATCCATATTCCTTCATCCAATCTTCACCTATTAAGTCTACGTCTGCCTGAGGCATCACAAGAACAACATAATCAATTAGCTTACAGAAAGAGAATACCTTAAGCGTATGGTGAAGCAGCGGTTTACCCTGAATTTCTAAAAACTGTTTTGGAACTGAAGTGCCAATTCGTTTGCCTTGACCTGCTGCAGTTATAATTGCACCAACTTTCATTTATTAGCTTCTATACAAAGAGTTGTGCTGACAGATTCGAATTAAAATACAGCATCGAACGCATCAGAAAGTGTTTTAACGGGAACTAACTTTAAGGAACTACTTTTTTTGATCAATCTGTCTTCTTTTATTGAATGTGGAACAATGCACCTCTTAAAACCCAACCGTTCAGCCTCTGTCAGCCTAGCTTCTAATTGCATGACAGACCTAACCTCTCCTGTAAGTCCTACTTCCCCAATCATAACAGTGTGTGGGTCCACCGATCGATTCCTGAAACTTCCGGCAATTGCCGCGGCTACTCCCATATCAACAGCAGGTTCAGATATTTTAAGTCCACCCGCTATATTAATAAAAATATCCTCACCCTGAAGATTAAGTCCTAATCTTTTTTCCATTATAGCAACAAGCAAGGATGTTCTATTATGGTCAAAGCCAGCTGACATACGCCGAGGCATACCTATTGAAGAGGATGATGTTACCAGGGCCTGAACTTCGACTAGCAAGGGTCGACTTCCCTCCAGGCTTGATACAATTATCGAACCGGGCGAATCTGCCGGACGTTCTGATAAAAAAATATCGGACGGATTTTCCACACCAACCAGCCCCTTGGGCAACATCTCAAATACCCCAATCTCTGGAGTTGATCCAAAGCGATTTTTAATAGCCCTCAAAATTCTATAGGAATGTCCTTTTTCACCTTCGAAGTATATTACAGTATCAACAATATGCTCTAGCGATTTTGGGCCTGCTATAGCTCCGTCTTTGGTGATATGACCAATAAGTAATGCCGGCATGGCCCGCTTCTTCACATCCTGGAAAATTTTAAATGCTACCTCTCTAACCTGGCCAATACTCCCTGGTGCTGATTGTAAGTCTGCTGTAAAAAACGTTTGGATGGAATCTAAAACCAATGCGTCTGGCTGAACCTGGTCTATTATACGAAGCACATCTTCAATACAAATTTCAGAGCAAACCAGTAAGTTGTCTGACAACGCTCCTAAACGATCTGCACGTAACTTTATTTGTGCTGGAGATTCCTCCCCTGAAACATAAAGAACTTTGGCGCCAGACTTGGCCATCTCCCCCATGCTTTGTAAAAGAAGAGTGGACTTACCAATACCTGGATCCCCTCCAATGAGAACAAGTGATCCCTCGACAAGACCACCTCCTAAAGTTCGGTCAAATTCACCAATCCCTGTAATTAATCTATTTTGTGTAAGAGCTTCGACCGAGGTCACAGGTTGAACCGAATTTAAATCTATTGCACTATTACCTAGTTTCTTCCTCAAATGCGTTGCTTTTATTTTTTCTTCGGCTAGAGTGCTCCATGCCTCGCACTCTGGGCATTTTCCCAACCATTTTGGAGCACGGTGTCCACAACTTTGGCACACGTATTCTGTAGTCGCTTTAGCCATACAAAAAATTATAATAGAATTTTTTTATCTGCTTCTTAAGGAATGACTCTGATCTTTTAAGTTTCTGAGACCTTAGAAAATATCGCAAAGATGCTCATTTAAATCACAGAGAAGACAATGATTAAAATTGGAAGAATGGAAAACAGAAAAATAGAAAATTTATTTCTGTTTTTTTAACTTCTTTAAAACATCCTCAGTACGAGATATATTAACATTGGATTTACGCCTCAAGTCCTCCAAAGCATCTGTTATCTTTTTCTGGGTAGTCAAGATTGTTTCTTGTGTTGCCATTGAGCCTAATCCTTGGCCTTGTATCTCCTTTTCCACCTTCCTCTGATTTTGCAAAACTACATCCAACTTTTTTTGTCCTTGAAGAACTTGCTCAATCTTACTCTGACTAGCCACAAGGGTCTGCAACGCTTGATCAATTTTACCTTGCTCAACCGCGAAAGACTTCAATATATCGACCAACCGAGATAACTTCTCATTAGATAAATCCGATTGTGCTTTAGCATTACTTGCTGCTACATCAATGGCTTTATTTATATTTTTCTCTACTAGTGATGAATTTTGATTCACTTGACTGGTCGCGCTGATCAAAGATTGTTGTATGTTTTTTTCAATCTTAGAAGATTGTTTTACGCTCTCCTCCATCTGTGTGGAGTGTTTTTGTATTTGATCAGACACACCAACTAAAGTATTCAACTGAGATGAAGCCGTTTTTTGGTTATTCTTAACCTCTA
>JABGTQ010000220.1 GCA_018647025.1 Nitrospina sp.
AGGATTCGAACCTGCGACCTACGGATTAGAAGTCCGTTGCTCTATCCAGCTGAGCTACAGGCGCTCTATATTTTTTAATAATTTAAATGAATACTAATTTCTAAAATCATTGTAGTAAGCTTACAGTAAGCAGTGCCAAGCCGATTTAGGTTAGATTCTAACATACCTGACCGTCTCCCACCAATTGAGCGTTTAGCAAACCCTTCCTTAATAAGATGAGGTAGAATAGTTTTACTTTTTACTACACGGGAGCAAAATTATGAAGTGAGTAATATAAATCAATTGATCTACTAGAGTCTACCAATAGCCCTTGCTTATACAACACTCCTGCAATTTCCGCGACAGGTGGGGATTAGTGATGTTGCATTTTTTAGAAAGTGTGGGACATGGGTGCAAATAAAGTACGAGGCAACTAATTTGCACTCCTTTTTTTATTACGCATGTAAACATGCCCCTTGCTTCCACTCGGCTGGAAGGTTTTAAAACCTATTTCAGAAAATACTAATAGCGCAATTGCAAGTATAGTCCAGGTAGTTTTTGTATGTTTATCGATAATCATATCTATCCTTTTTTATATTTCATACGTTTTATGAGAATCTTTTGACATCTCCTAAATAGGTCGATAATTTTTTAAAATTACCCATAAACAAAAAAATAAAATAATAAATATAGGGAGACTTACTAAAACCCAACCTAAACATGAGATTATTAGATATTGCGATAATTCATCAATAGCGTAAAAAAAACCCTCTTCAAAAGTTGCAACCAATTGAACCTTAGAAAGCGGGGCTAATGAAACTTGTGAAACACTCTTTCCTAATTTTAAAAATGGGAAAAACAAAATAATTTGTAAGGGAAACGCCGCATAGTTAGCAAACTGAATGGCAGGTAAGTTTAGATGAAATAAAAGTGCCACCGAAGTACAAATTAGAGTTGTAGTTCCTAGTACTGGGAAAACACTCAAAGTCATACCAAGAGCAATGACCAAAGCTAATTTAACAGGACTTAACCCCTGTTTTAATAACTTATAAAAAGAAAGAACAATTTTATCTTTGAAGTTGACGACTTTCATCATAACTTAAAATTTAATGACTTGATTCAGCAAATTTTGGCATCCTTTTTTTTATCACGTTCTTCAATCCATTGAGTTAAACATTCGCTATAAAGGGGATCTTGAGGAGTTAATATTAAATTGGAGAGGTCATAACCTTTGCTTTTCGTGGCTTTAATGATTTTAGATAGGAGACGTTTTTTCATAATAGGTTTTCGGCTAAGAATCCAAAGGTTTTCTCTTTCTGGTTCTCCAATAACGGCATAATTATAGTTTTCTTCCAAATCAATCACCCAATAATCTAGAGTAAAAGGCCATATAAATTGAACCTCCCACTTAGCTTTAATTTTTGGATTTACCAACCATGCCTTCCCTGTTACTTTGCTAATTTCTCCATCAAAACCTTTTTTACGGCAAATATTGGTGACAATTATCTGATTATTTTCAGTTAATTTATAATGGGCAATCATAGAGAAACAATCTTTTTCCGGAAACCAGGGATTATGAGCAATTTCATACCAGGTTCCTTGAAATTTTTTAAGATCTAGATTCGAAACAACTTCTAATTTTTTATTTTCCAAGGGAAATACTGAATCCACGGTAAGTGGATTTATTAAAACTAGATATACAGTTAATGAAATTAAAAATGTCTTCATTTTTTGTTATTTTTGATAGAAAATTTAACAAATAAAAGAGAAACGAGAAATATTTAATTAACTTTTTACGTGATGATACGAAGCTCCAGCCCCTCGAGGAATTCTTATATCATCAACCAAACTCTGAATTTCTCTCGGTGGCGGGGCAGTAATACTACTAACTACACTTGAAACAATAAAGTTAAATAACATTCCTAAAGTTCCAATTCCCTCTGGTGAAATTCCGAACCACCAGTTTTCTGGAGTATTGGAGGATGGGTTAATGAATTTAAAGTAAACAATATAACTGACTGTAAAGAATAGTCCCGTAATCATTCCAGATATAGCACCCTCTCTGTTCATACGTTTTGAAAAAATTCCCATTAAAATTACCGGGAAAAACGAAGCAGCGGCAAGGCCAAAGGCAAATGCAACAACCTGTGCAACAAACCCGGGTGGATAAACACCAAAGTACCCAGCAATTACAATAGCAAGAGCCGCTGATAATCTGGCAAAAAACAACTCCTGTCTGTCACTTATATTCTTTAAAAATATTTTTTTTAATAGGTCATGTGATACCGAAGTGGAAATGACAAGCAACAATCCTGCTGCTGTAGATAGTGCGGCAGCAAGTGCTCCTGCTGCAACCAACGCAATGACCCAATTTGGTAAACCCGCAATTTCAGGATTGGCAAGAACCATGATGTCTCGATCTATATAAAGTTCATTTGTGTTGCCTGTTGGCTCATTTTTAATTTTCCTTTGCCCTTCAGAACCTCGCATATCTAGAAATTCTGGTTTCCCGTTAAAAGGTTTACCCGGAAAATACTGAATCTTTCCGTCTTGGTTTTTGTCGACCCAAGCAATTAGATTCGTGTTTTCCCAATTCTTAAACCAAGAAGGGGTCTTTTTATATTCTGCATTTTCGACAGTATTAATAAGATTTACCCTAGCAAAAGAAGCAACTGCCGGGGCTGCTGTATATAGCAAAGCAATAAAAAATAAAGCGTATCCTGCTGAAATACGCGCATCGCGCACCCTGGGAACTGTAAAAAACCTTACAATAACATGAGGCAATCCTGCAGTACCTACCATCAGAGCAGCGGTAATAAAAAATATATCTATGGTAGATTTATTTCCTTCAGTGTATGCGCTAAACCCAAGATCTGTAGATAGTTGATCAAGCTTATCAAGAAGGTATATATTTGAACCGTCAGCCAAGGTGCTACCAAATCCAATTTGCGGAACGAATTTTCCCGTCATTAACATGGAAATATAAATAGCTGGAACCAAAAAAGCAAAAATCAAGACACAGTACTGTGCCACCTGGGTATATGTGATTCCTTTCATTCCACCTAGGACAGCATAAAAAAACACTATTGCCATACCAATCAAGACACCCGTGGTAATCTCAACTTCTAGAAAACGGGAGAACACAATTCCTACTCCACGCATTTGACCAGCCACATACGTAAATGAAACAAACAAAACACATACAACAGCAACCACCCGAGCAACGTTTGAATAGTAACGATCACCAACAAAATCAGGAACAGTATATTTTCCAAACTTGCGCAAGTAAGGGGCCAAAAGCAATGCTAGAAGAACATAACCACCCGTCCATCCCATAAGATAAACCGACCCATCACGGCCAACAAAAGATATAATACCTGCCATGGAAATAAATGAAGCGGCTGACATCCAATCGGCTGCAGTTGCCATTCCGTTGGCAAGAGGGGAGACTCCGTTTCCAGCAATATAAAAATCATCAGTAGTCCCTGCACGCGACCATATAGCGATCCCTATGTAAAAAGCAAATGTGACACTAACAAAAATATAAGTTAAAGTCTGAACATCCATTCTTAGTTTACTCTTCAGGTTCTTTATCAGGACAATAGATATCGTCTGGAATAAAATTATCTTTAACTTCATCTACATCATATTGATGATCGAGTTTATTCATTTTATAAACATAGACAAAAATAAGAATAACGAAACAAAAAATAGATCCTTGTTGCGCCATCCAGAAACCAAATTTAAAACCGAAAAAACGAAAACTATCTAAGGCGTCAACCCATAAAATTCCCATCCCAAAAGAAACAAAAAACCATATTGTTAAGAGTGTTAAAACAATCCGGATATTTTTCTTCCAGTAAATTTTTGCTTTGGAGTTATGAGAATTAATCATTTTTTCTAAATCAATATATTCTAAAAATAATCGTAAAAATCAACCAAAATAAGTTGGATTTTAGCAACACTGGAATATAATATATAATTATTTTATTTATAATATCTTAATCTATATCCAATTTTATGATTTTAAATATAATAATTTCTCATCATTTAAGATACACTTTATATTGAACGAGAATATGAGCATGCACGGCATATAGAAATCAACAGGTATTTAAAAATATGACCCCAAGGAAAAGAAAGACTAAAATAGTTCTCAAAAAATTCTTGAGAGAAAACAAAAATATCTTAAAAGATTTAAAAAGAAAGAGTGCGGTGGCAAGGCCCTATATCCGCGAACCCTGGATGATGAGGACCAACCCTACCGAGGATAAGTATGAGGAATTTCTCGCAAAAGAAGCCGAGAGCTTCTAGAACAACATACTCTTCAAAGAAAATCTATAACTCAATCACATTCTTTTGACTTTATTTTTTGGCATCCGTTACGTGTTGTGCCACTAAATGCCAAGAAGTGCCTATCATATTGGTACAAATATGGTTTTGATTCTAAAATGGCAATAATAGCCTGGGTTGCTTTTAAAAAATACTCGCCCTAAACCTAACATGAGGTATTTAATTTTATTTTTCCTTATTTGTATTACCCAGGCTCTCCCAAACTTTTACATTTTTTTCAGCCTTTCGCCTTTCTGAAACTTCATTGAGCTTCCCCCAAGTTTCCTTTTTTGCTCTTAGTCTATTCTTATTTTTTATAATTTCTATCAAAGAAATAACCATCCAATAAAAAGAACAAATGGCTACTATAATAATATAATGCGTAGTATTCAAAACAGAGTGTGCTCCATTTCTTGTTGTTTAGTATAACTATCTAACTTTAAACTCATTTATTTTAATAAGTTGACCAAAATTAACGGATTCAATACTTAGTACTGTCAGTTTTTTTAAATCAACCTAGTGTATAATGAATTACTATTGGCCTGTATACAACTACTTAACAAAATAACTATTCAGAAAATTTCTTAGCTCCTAAGGTCTACTAGAAATAACTACAAGCCACGACAAAAGCCTACAATGGCTATCCGGAAGGAACTCTCCCCATTGACCCCATTCCAAAAATTTAGAGAAAACATCAGTTGGACTGTATTAGGTAAAATTGTGGTTCAAGTTTTTTTATTTACCATATCTATTTTACTAACTCGATACTTAGGGAAAAAAAACTTGGGTGACTACGCTACACTTTTGGTCATCCCCGTATTCATGCGTCTTTTTAATTGCTTTGGGCTTGAGACTCTCATTGGCACAAAACTTCCAGCGCTTAACATTCATAATTCTTCAGGAGCTGAAGGGCGCTATTTAATAAGTCGCTTGCTAGTTTTTAGATTAACGACAACCTTCTTTTTCTGCATCCTAATTTATTATTGTTTGCCATATTACCTTAATCTAATCCAGCGACCCGAATTTATTGAATTTCGATGGGTTTTAATATTTTATTTCGCGGTCATAACCATTGACTCTTTTTTGAGCACTTTGTTTATGACTCTACTTCGTTTTAAGATTCTAGTAAAAATTGAAACTCTGGGTGCCTTTTTAAACTTTATACTTCTAATACTCTTTATTCGTTTGGATTATGGAATTTTTGGAGTTCTGTATTCCTATATAATTTCACTCGTTGTGACAAGTTTAATTTATTTAATCGTCTCACGGGACCAATATTGGGGGTCAACCAAAACACCTAAGTTTGATGGCATGAAGCATTTGGCTTGGGTCTCGTATGGAATAACTTTTTTAAGTTTTGGCTTGATGACGCAAAGTGATGTCCTTCTGATGAATTTTTTTGAAGTGGATATAGAGCAAGTAGGACTATATTACCTTGCCACTGGACTAACCGGTACTATGGTCTTCCTTCTGTCAGGGGTAGCACCTATGGCATTATCGCTTTTTTCAGAAACGTTTTCAAAGGATGGGTTAGAGACACTTGGGAAGCTTTATTGTAAAATTGTTGGATTCTCATCGTATCTAACTGTGCCTATCTATATATTTTGTGCCTTTAACTCGAGTCTTTTGATTAATTTTATTTATGGCTCTGTTTTTGAAGAAGCATCCTTAGCGTTGATCATTTTCACGGCATTCGCTGGAATTCAAACCGCTTTAGGAACCAATTTTACAGTGTCAACATTGTATGTTATTCAAAAACCAAACAAAGCCATTTGTACCCTTGTTGAAGGTAGTTTTTTAAACATTATGTTGAACTGTTTTCTGATTCCATTTTTTGGGATGCCAGGAGCAATAATAGCAACAGGTGTAACGATGGTTTATATGGTTCTGCGACAATTAAAAATAATTTCAACTTACATAAAAATAGCTCCAGTCTTTCCAATTATAGGCCAATGCTTTTTATATTGTCTAATAGCTTCTATCCCTCCATTAATATTAAGTGGGCTGAACATGGGTCATTTGATAACAAACCTGATTTCATATATAGCAATACTTGCTATCATTCTTATTTATGTAAAGCCTTTTAGACAGTTAGGGTCTATCTTTAATCAATCGTCTTCACTGTAGAACTCATAGAAAAACTAATCGAATGGGAATGCATAAAATAATTGGCGCTCGCTAAAAGTGAAATAGCCATTCGTGAGCGAGCTTACTTTTCATATATGCAAGGCATACTGCAGTCAAAGCAAACTTCACTCAAACTTCTTACCTAAAGCCAAAGAGATTTTTACTTTTTTTTTGAGTATCGAAAATCAAGCACTTTTAACTCTAGCTTGTTTTGACCGTTCCAATCGTTAACCTGGAATTCACATGCAAGGTCTACCTTATCTAATTTCTCTTCAATAGAAGCAAATTTCTCTGCAAGATTAAATCCAACCGCATCAATTCTCGCGTCACCCTGAACTGCCTGAAAGCGTATATGCAATTCGCCACGTCCAATCTTCTTTAATCTATGAACACTGACACCCTCAACAAGAAAAACAGGTGCCAGATTTTCCGCCCCAAAAGGTTCCAGAAGGGTAACTTCTTTATGCAATGTCGCGTTGACTTCAGAAATATTTAAAATTCCATCTAAAAATAATTCTGGAATTAAATTTTCATCACTCAAAATTCGGCAACCAACCTTGTTTATTGCGCTTCGAAAAGAATCTAAACTACCTTCATTTATGGTGAGCCCCGCAGCGTAAGCATGGCCACCAAATTGAATAAGGTGACTGGCGCACTCCGTGAGTGCACGGTGCAAATTGAAATGGGGGATACTTCGCCCAGAACCCTTGCCTACACCATTTTCTAATGCGATTAAAATAGCTGGTCGAAAATACTTTTCTACAATTCGCGACGCAACAATCCCAACCACACCACTGTGAAAATTTTCTGAGGCTAATACAATTACGCGGTCTTCTTTCAAGTCCACTTGACGGTTGATAAGGTACTCCGCTTCATCCTGAACTAATGCTTGAATATCTCTTCGCTCTTGATTTACAACATTAAGTTCTTGCGCTAGTTTTTTTGCCTGTTTTAAATCATCTGCTGTTAGTAAATGGAATCCACTATCTGCCTTACCAAGCCGCCCCGCTGCATTAAGCCGTGGGCCAAGAGAAAACCCAACTGAACGTGCATCAACGCGACCATCTACATCGGATACTGCTTTTAAAGCCACTAATCCTGCTTTATCAGTCTTCGCTAAAACATCGAGTCCATGTCGTACCAAAATATGATTTTCTCCTGTCAGTGGAGCAACATCTGCAATCGTACCCAAAGCAACCAAATCAAGATGACGCCTCATGTTTGGCAATTTATCTTTGCGCCAACCCAACTTGTTATGTAATGCTGTCCGTACAGCTAAAGCTAGCTTAAAAGCTAAACCTACTCCACTAAGAAATCTAAACGGATAATTACAATCTATTTGATGAGGATTAAGTACAGCCACAGCATTTGGTAAACCT
>JABGTQ010000221.1 GCA_018647025.1 Nitrospina sp.
TATATTTTTTTAAATTCTTTTGATGATATTGACCTATGAAAGTATCATTTTTTTACGCATTTATTAATTTTTATTTATAAAACATTAAATTAATAATAATTAATTTTGGTTTAATCGTATTTATAATGGTGCTCTGCTAAAATTTTACTATTAATAATTTTAACTTAATGGGCTTATGCTTATGATCTCAGCTCTTAGATTTCTCTCTTTTTCTTTATTTTCATTGGTTTTTACTTTTGGGAATCTTTATGCGCAGGATACAGATGGTTCTAAACGCCCTTTTTATGAATATAAGGGTAATTATGGAGAAGAAGTATCGTCTGAAAAAGCCAGGTTTAAAAAAGCATTTGGTTACAATTTAATTGATATGGGACGAAACTGGTCCCCCATTGAAATTGAGGTTATGCATGCTGCTTTTAAGCAACTACCAGCTGGATTTCATAGGATTCCTAAATTAAAAAATTTGTATCGACTAGATAAAATCGTGTTGAACGCAGAAAATGCTTCGGGAGATGACATCCCAGCTGCAACTCTCCCATCATTTAGTACAATTTATGAAAACATATCACAGTCTTATAGGGTTTTTGTTGGGAAGCAGGAACTACGAGTTGAGCTTTATAATCCATTGTTTCATGAAGATAGAATAGACCTGATTAATATTATCCAACATGAGATGGCTCATGCCTTTGATTTTTCTAGAGGTTTTTTGAGTTTTTCCGATGAGTGGATTTCTTTGACAAAATTTAAGGTATTGCATATTTTTCCTTTAGATGGTGTCCATGATAGTGATTCATTATATACCTTAGTAAACGATCCCAAGGTAAATAATTATGCTCCAACGGCTAGAAGAAATCTTTCTACCTATTCTAGACAAAATCCCCAGGAAGACTTTGCAAATTCAGTGACTGCGTATATAAATTATCCATATTTTCGTTATACCCACCCTGCAAGATATGAATTTCTTAACAAAAATGTTTTTGAGGGTAAAGAATATTTTTCTAATGTTACAGGGGTAAGTAGTTTTGAAGAAAAAGTTATTTTTGATATAGAAAAAGCCTTGAATAATGGTAGTTGGATTGATGTAAGTTTTATTTTAACTGAGCTAGGTAGAGGATATTTTCCTGCACTTGAGAATAAAATCATCATTCTTATAAAAAAAGCTCTTGGTTCAATGTCTGTTTCTCAGAGTAAAGATAAAACTCTTGGTCTTTCTACATGTTACTTGATGCAGCCTGAAGCTCTCGAGTTAAGAAAAAGCTTGATTCGATCAAAACGGATTTCTGTCAAAGAAGTTTTAAGGGATCCTCAATGCTTTCGTTATGCACGTGATACTTTTGAAAAACAACTTTCAAAATGGTCTCCCTCAAATCTTTACTTTTATAAAGATAGTGTTAGTGATTATATTCAGTTTTTGGATCCCGTTCTTTCAGCTGCTTATGTTCGAGGATTTGAAACCGAATATACATGGAAAATATTTATTGAAGGAGATGGAGTAGATGGGCTTCTTGCTGAAGGATATTCTTTATGGAAAAAAGGTGGAAATGGTTCTGTTAAGCTAAACTTAAAGAAAAGTGCTACGCGTGATTTTAAATTTCCAGAAGGAAAAATTTTAAGAATTGAGATGCTGGCTAAGCGGACAAACCCGTATAATTTTAAAAGCTTTAAATCTGAAAAAACAGGAGCTAGATTTATTGTGCAACCGTGGTTTTCTTATGTTGGACCCGACTCACCAAAAATTCACGTGACATTTCCCTGAAATGTGCAAAATAATATTTACTGAGTCATATTAGATTTCGCACTAATCTGACGCACATATTCATATTAGCGTATTTTGATGGCCACACCTTTACGCCATCTTCGTATTGTATAATAAGAGCTGATGAATCTTTCACTTCACTAGTCCATGTTGTTCCGCCAGAGCCTGGACCAAATATTGAATGTAGATAAATTTCATCTCCATACTTATCGGTATTTTTGTTACTAAGATCAAAAAGGCTCCATGCCTCATCCTCATTTGGATATCTCCATTCTTCTGAACCAGCAAACCTCTGTATGTTAGTAATTTCTGTATAATCTTGGCATTTAAACCAGTTTTGCCATTTTTTAGTATCTTGAAATGAATCCGTTTTCTTCCAGATTAATTTCATTTCCAAATCGGTTATAGTTTCGTTCCCATTTTCGGTAAATCTTTTGTTATCGCCCATAATATTTTTTAATTTTCTAAAAGATGATTATAAACAAGAAGTTTTATTTCAGTCATTTCACGTAAACTGTATTTTATTCCTTCTCTCCCAAATCCCGAATCTTTTACCCCACCATATGGCATATTATCAACTCTAAAGGTAGGGATATCGTTTATAACAACGCCGCCCACATCTAACTGATTAAATGCACCAAATGCTTTGTTCATATTATTAGTAAAAACACCTGCTTGCAGTCCATAATCTGTATTATTAACTTCCCTAATTGCATCATTAAAATTGGTATATGAATTAACGATTAAAATTGGACCAAAAGCTTCACTGCATGCGACTGGAAGTTTTGGGTTAACATTGCTAAGGATCGTAGGGGGGTAATAATTATTTTCACGTTTTCCTCCAGTCAGAATTTTTGCACCTTCAGCAACAGCCTCATTTACCCAGGATTCGATTCTTTCAGCATTTTTCAGGTCTATCATTGGTCCCATAGTGACATTCTCATCGAGTGGATCACCTGGAATAAATGTTTGTGTCTCGCTAATTAAGCGCTCTAGGAAGTTATCAAATATTGAGGCGTGTACAAAGACGCGTTGAACTGAGATGCAAACTTGTCCTGAATAAAGAAACGCTCCAAAGGCAATTTTTTTTGCTGCGACATCAATAGCAGCGTCGGGTTCGACAATGACCCCCGCATTTCCACCTAATTCTAGAACGATCTTTTTGCGTCCTGCACGTTTTTTTATATCCCAACCAACATTAGGACTTCCGGTAAAAGTTATCATTTTTAAACGAGGATCCTCTACTAGAGGAGTAGCATTTTTATTAGAGCAAGGCAGTACACTAAGACTTCCTTTTATTGCTTGGGTGTTTTGTACTATTTCTCCGAGCAATAACGCAGTAAGTGGTGTGGAAGATGCAGGTTTAATAATAATAGGATTGCCGCACGCTAGAGCAGGAGCTACCTTGTGAGCAACGAGGTTTAAAGGAAAATTGAAAGGACTTATTCCCGCTATAGGTCCGATAGGAAAGCGTCTGGTAAGCCCAGCTTTTCCATGAGCGGATTCTGTAATATCTAATGTCAGCATTTCTCCATCAAGTCGAAGCGCCTCTTGACTTGCAATCTCAAAGGTTGAAACTGATCTGGCAACTTCAGCTCTAGCATAAGTAAGTGGTTTTCCTGACTCCTGAGCAATGATTCTAGAAAATTCATCGGATCTGTCTTGAATCCCCCTAGCAACTTCAGCACATATAAGGCTACGCTGATAGGAAGGTAGGACACGTGTTTTTTTAAATGTTTCCTCCGCCAAGTTTATAGCTTTATCTATTTCAATAGAATCGGCAAGGCACACATCTGCAAATGGTTCTCCTGTGAATGGGTTGACAACAGGAATTACACTAGTTCCTTTTATTAGTTCATTGCCAATTAAAATACCATAAGTTTTGTTCATATTAAATTTGTTATAAAAGGTATTTATTACCAGCCCTGTCCTTTAACTCCATAAGAGCGAGAGCCTGACTTCCCTGACTTTAAGTAGTTTTCCAGATTGTCGCTAGTATTTTTTTTATCTAAATCGTTTGGATCTAGACGTATTTTTTTAATTTCTTTAGAGAGCATTTTTTTTATAAAATCTTCTATTAAATTTACATCTCCGTCAAATCTATCTTTTAGGTATTGATAGGTGGCATCATCAAGTTTTAATTTTATAAAGTTCATGAATTATTAATTTTATTATTTAAATTCGTGATTAAAAAAAATAGCATTTAAAATTTAAACTAAAGCTTGAACAATAAAAGGTTCACTATGAGGCTAAAATGGTAAAAAAACCTTTTTCTTAGATGCGATTGAACTTGGGTCGACATCTATAGAAACCGGTATAGGTGGAATCTGGATTTCAAAAATAGTTCCTCTGGGTTGATTATTCTTGACCGATATTGTTCCTCCATGATCAACCACTATTCGGTTAACAATTGCCAGTCCAATTCCAGTCCCTCTTTTTTTTGTTGTAAAGTGAGGTAGGAATAACAGGTCTCTATCGGTGCTAGTAATCCCAGTCCCATTATCTGTAAAACTAATCAATATTTTGTTTGTTTGGAAATTAAACTTTGTGGATATTTCAATTTTACCTTCTTGGGTCATCGCATCTATAGAATTTTCGAATAAATTTATGAAGACTCTTCGAATCTGTTCTGCGTCAACAGTTACATTAGTTACGTTAGGATCATAATTCTTTTTTATGAGAATATTTTTTTTGTTATTTTTGTATAGCGTGTAAACGCTATCAATTATTTTATGAAGAGAGTTTAGTTTTAGCGATGGAGGAGGCATCCTGGCGAATCGAAGAAATTCGTTAATCAGATCTTTCATTCCATCAACTTCTTGTGAAATTATATCAATACTTTCTTCGAATATCTTATCGAAATTATCTTTATCTTTAAAAAATTTCTTTTTAAGTCGTTGAGTATTTAATTGGATTGGCGTGAGGGGGTTTTTGATTTCATGCGCTATCCCTTGGGCCACTTCTTTCCATGCAGCAGTTTTCTGGGTTTTAATCAGTATTGTGAGGTCCTCAAAAACGATAACTACTCCAAGATATTTTTGTGTTGGGCTTCTTAAAATATGAGCTTTAATCAGAAGAACTAATGATTTATCTTTTATTTGTAACTCAATTTGATCTTCATAGTTTTCTTTTTGTTTAGTTATCATTTCTCGAATTATTTTTCGAATTGCCGCTAAATAACTTATATCAAAGACACTTTTGTACCTAGAGCCGGCAGCTTCATGTGGGTTAATCAATAAAATTTCTGCTGCTGCTTTATTGAATGTTGTGATGAGGCCACTTTGGTCTATCGAAATAACTCCTGCTCCAATATTTTCAAGAATTGTTGCAATATATTGACGGCGTTGTTCAAGTTTAATATTTGATAACTTTAAATCTTGATTTGCTTTTTCAACTTTAGATTGACTGTCATTAAGTTTTCCCGTCATACGATTAAATGAGTTAACTAGAATCCCAATTTCATCCTGAGCGTTAATTCCAAGTTTGAAGTTCAAATCACCACCTGATATTCGTCGTGTTCCTTCTGCTAGAAGTTGTATAGGAACAGTTATTCCACGAGCCATATAAAAACCTAACCAAATCGCTGAAAACAAAATTAGTAATGTGATCATTATAAATGTGGTGTAATAACTTGCAGAAATTGGAAGTTGTAGGAATTTCTGGCGCTTATAACTCTCGAAAGAATTTTGTATTGCTTGAATTTTATATTGAGCACCTTCTTGAATGGGTGCAAGGGTTAGTATATATCCCCAAATAGAAATCTTTTTTTGTATTATCTCGGTCAAAGGCTTCGCAACGACAAGATAGTGACCTTGGCTAGTTGAGCGAAATTCAGAAACACCTTCCCCACCAACACTTTTTTTTAATAAGTTCTCAAAATCATCACTTTTGATATATGGTAAACGGTTTTTATCAATTTCCGAAGCGATAGGTTTGTAGTTGTTGTCGTAAAGAATGATTCCTCCAATTTCATATTCTTTTCTTTTTTTTTCTATTAAGTCATTTAACTGCCAACGTTTTGTTTGCAGAAAAAGATCTTTTTGAGTTATAAACTCTTCAATTTTTTGTATGTAGATAAGCGAACTTTTTTCTTTGCTTGCGTAATATTCTTGGGCTACGTCCATTGATTGTTGTAGCGTTTGTTCTATTTTTATGTTGAACCAACTACCTATACTGAGTGTGAATAATTTGCTAGCGACCGTGAATAAAAGAATTGATGGAACTAATGTTAGGATAAGAAATGCGGTAATAAGCTTAGTCTGAAACTTTGCTCCAAGAATTTTACTTTTTCTTTCACTGTAGAGCTTTAATAGGTTTCGAGTGATTAAGACAACGAGAAGGAATATAAGAATTAGAATAATATTAAAAACAAGTAAAACAGCGAGGTTGTTTCTAATAGATGAAGGTGACTGCTCTTGAAGAAAGTAATATTCTAGGCTGGTAGAGCA
>JABGTQ010000222.1 GCA_018647025.1 Nitrospina sp.
GACCCAGATATTTGCAAAGTAGTTGTGGATAATGCAGGCTGCGCTTTATATTTTACACGGGCTCCGATTCCTTATAACCGAGACTTTGATTATATAGAGGAGACATATTCTGATCCTAAAATTAATTTAAATAAAAGGATTCTCGGATTCAAACATATCGGAATATATGCCTATAAGAAATCATTTTTACCTCAATTTATAAATATGAAAGTTTCTAAGTTGGAAAATTCTGAAAAATTAGAGCAGTTACGTATTCTTGAAAATAGATATTTAATTCAGCTAGTTGAAACCAAACAAAACTCTATTGGCGTAGATCGGCCTGAAGATATAGATAAAGTTATAAAAGCTATGAATGGTAAAAACTAAGAGTAAGACTTAATTGATATTCACTAAAATTAGGAAGTAATGTTTTGATGAAAAATACAAACAATAAGGTTAAGTATATTTTTGTTACCGGAGGTGTTTTATCCTCTTTAGGTAAAGGTATAGCGGCTGCATCAATTGGTAGTTTGCTAGAATGCTCTGGTTTGAAAATTACACTTTTAAAACTTGACCCATACATAAATGTAGACCCTGGAACCATGAGCCCACTTCAGCATGGTGAAGTTTATGTAACAGATGACGGTGCAGAAACAGACCTTGATCTCGGTCATTACGAGCGTTTTACCAATGCTACAATGCGTAAGATCAATAATGTTACGGCGGGAAAAATTTACCATAATGTAATTACAAAGGAACGTCGTGGTGAATATTTAGGGTCTACAGTTCAAGTTATTCCACATATAACGGATGAAATTAAAAGCCATATCCGTCAAGTTGGTAAGGATGTTGATGTTGTTATATGTGAGGTTGGGGGAACTGTGGGTGATATTGAGAGTCTCCCTTTTCTCGAGGCGATCCGCCAATTTAGGTTTGATGTTAAGTCCAAAAATATTCTATATATTCATCTCACATTAGTTCCATATATTAAAACCTCTGGAGAACTTAAAACTAAACCGACTCAACATAGTGTCCAAAAATTACGGGAAATAGGTATCCAACCTGATGTCTTGCTTTGTCGAACAGAAGAAAAACTTTCTACCCAGTTAAAAAATAAAATTTCTCTCTTTTGTAGCGTTGAGGTTGATTCAGTTATTACAGCGATGGATGTTAAAAATATTTATGAAGTCCCGATTTCTCTTGAAGGGGAAGGGTTAGTAGATATTATAATTTCGAAATTAGGTATTTCAGCTAAGAAACCTAACTTGGATTCATGGAAGCGTGTTGTTCAGGTTTTGTCTAAACCTAAATCAGGAGAGATTGATATTGCCGTAGTTGGGAAATATCTTGGTTTACAGGATTCCTATAAGAGTTTAACAGAAGCTCTTATTCATGGTGGAATAAGTAATGATGTGGGTGTGAATATTAATTGGTTAGATGCCGAGTCTCTTGACCAAGACCCCGCCACCACTGATCTTAGTCGCTACCATGGAATTCTCGTGCCTGGAGGTTTTGGTGAACGTGGTATAGAAGGTAAAATTAAAGCCATTAAACATGCAAGGGAGAACCAAATTCCTTTTTTTGGAATTTGCCTTGGGATGCATTGCGCTGTTATTGAATTCTCTCGTAATGTGGTGCAATTACATATGGCAAACAGTTCTGAGTTTTCTCCAAATACACCGGATCCAGTTATAGATCTTTTGCCTGATCAAAATAATAAAAGTGATAAAGGTGGATCGATGCGCCTTGGAGAATATCTTTGTCAATTAAGAAAAAATTCTAATGCATTCGAGGCTTATGGTGCGCGGGAAGTTTATGAAAGACATAGGCATCGTTATGAATTTAATAATCGCTATCGGATTCAACTAGAAGAGGCAGGGCTCAAGTTTAGTGGTCTATCGCCAAATGGAAATTTGGTAGAGATTGTTGAGCTAGAAAATCACCCATGGTTTTTGGCTGGACAGTTTCACCCTGAATTTAAATCATCACCAATGAAACCACATCCATTGTTCACAGCTTTCATCGCCAGCTCGTGTTTGCGTAGAAAAAATATTCAGGAAAAATAGAATTATCTATTATTTTTAATAAATTTCATTCTAGTTACTACTTTTATTTATGTGAATTACGTATTGTTTTTATAGTTTTCTGTCTATATAAAATTATATGCCATTAATATTTCTATTTTTAGAATATTGAGGAAGAAGTTTTATGTAAAGAATAGATAGAGATTTGCGAATTGAACTTGCGTAGTCTATTATTTGATTTATAAAATTAAATGGGATGTCTTTTTGCATTTTATAAGATGTATAAATAATAACACAAAATATAATTATATTTGGAACCCAGATAGATGAATAAGGCTCTACTTCTCCAGATTTTCCCATATTTTGTGCAAATATTAACCCCATATAATATAGAATGATTACCATAATTGAAGTGGCAAAACTTCCTGCCTTTCCAGCTCTGCTGGAATGAATACCGAGTGGTGCTCCTAAAATACCAAACAGTAGACAAGCGAACGGGATTGCAAACTTTTTACTAAGTTCTACCTTTGCGGCATATGTGGGGAGACTTCTTTTTTCAAAATCTTTAATTTGTTTTAGTAACAACTTTACTGATAATTCACGGTGCCCTACGAGAGCATCATTTTCAAGTTCGGCTGTATCCGGGAAACTTAGGTTTATCTCATATGTGTCAAAATTTATCGTTTGGTATTCGTTGAGTTTATCCTTCAACTCATGAATTGTACCCTTTGTTAACACTAGCCGGATTTTTAATGTTTCTTTATTAGGAATAATTATTGCTTTGTTAGCGGTTATTATTCTTGTTGAATTTGTTTCCGTTGTGTCAGCTATAAATATACCTTTAAGTGTATTTTTTTTTTCACGTGCCTCTGCAATAATAACTAAGTTCTTAAAGTCATAATTCAATATATTTGGTTGGATGTTTATGTGGGCTCTTTTTTTTA
>JABGTQ010000031.1 GCA_018647025.1 Nitrospina sp.
CAACTAAATTAGTTGTTAACTTTTTAAGGTAGCGGGGGCCAGATTCGAACTGACGACCTTTGGGTTATGAGCCCAACGAGCTACCAGGCTGCTCCACCCCGCATCGTTTTTAAATCCAATCCGGAATTTTTCTATTATATATGATGAACCGAAAGAGTATAGAGTTTCTATATTTTGTCAAGCAGTCATTAGACTATTATCATTTTAACCAGATATATCCTAAGTGGTTTTAAAAAGTATAAAAAAAATCTAATCTAGTCACTTAATAAAGTGCGCCGGAAGATTTTTTATTATGCTAGCAGGATTATAATCCTGCGTTCTTACGATTTGGGTTATGGAATAACGAGGTCTCAGCTGTTAATTCTTCTAACGCCGGGAATTCTTGGTCGGTATGAATTTTTTTAGCCTTTTCCAAAAGATCTCCCTCGGACTCTTTATTATCTTCATCCGGTATACAGCAATCTACAGGACAAACTTCTTGGCAGGCTTCTTCTCCGTGAAAACCCACGCATTCCGTGCAGAGGTCTGCATCTATTTCGTAGAAGTCTTCACCTTCAGAAATAGCGCCGTTAGGACACTCTGGCTCGCAGACCCCACAGTTAATACATTCGTCAGTGATGAGAGTAGACATGTTCTTTTCCTTATTTTTAATTAGTTTAAATATTAAGAATTTAGATTATTTTTTATTTTTAATATTTTGCGAAAATTTATGCTAAAGCAAAATACTTGCGACTTAACCTTAATTAAAAAAATCTTAATTAGCTAATAGATGCTGTATTGCAATAGATGTTTTTAAATGAATAACTTCTAAGTCAAGAGAAATAACTGAATTGTTAATGTATGTCAATTAATTTTTTTAAGAGTGAATTCACTTGGTTCTATTTTTGACTTTTTGATATGATTAATTATGTTTATTAAACGCATTTTAATATACTTTCCAATTTTGCTCATATTATTTTTGGCACAATCTTTTTTTTGGGTTCCTACGTATGACGAACAGGCTTTAGGAAACCCAGAGCGTCTAAAAAAGTACATTCGAGCCTCTTCTGGGGACGCAGAAACACTGAATCCACTTATAAGCGCAGATACGGCTAGCAGTTCAATAAACAGCTTAGTTTTTGATGGTTTGATTGCATTGGATGACAAGCTTGAGTATAGACCGCGCTTGGCAACTTCATGGACTCAATCCGAGGAGGCTTTTCTTGTGGTTGACCCTCGATATCGCCTTGAAAAAATTGAAAAAAAATTACCAAATTCTATGGACTGGTTGCATTATATAAAAAAATTACTAGAGAAAACTCCGCAGGGAATTGGAAACCTTAAATCTATTGATTTGGTTCCAGGTTTAGTTGTTGAAGGGTCAGTTCAAGTGCCCATTTCTGGTCGTAATGGTTCACCAGAAGAGTTACAGGGACGTTCACTTATGAAACCTATTTTTTACACTCTTCGTTACCCCGATAGAATAAAATTTACTCTTAATCATATTGATCAGGATTTTTTTAATCCAATTAAAAAATGGATTGGGGAAGAGTATTTTGAGAAATTCCCCTACGATGATTTTATCAGCGCGAAAAAAAAAAGTCAGTACAATTTGTTAAAAACAAACTTTGCTAAAATTCTTCCGTTGACTGAACACAACCCTATCATATCTTTTAATTTGAGACGTGGTGTTCGTTTTCATGATGGGCACGAATTTGATTCTGGTGATGTCCTTTTTACTTACCGATCTATTATGAATGTGAAAACGGCTTCTCCTCGTCGTTCGGATTACGAGCCAGTAAAACATGCTCTGGCAGATGGACCATATAAGGCAATAATTACTTATAAACGATTGTTTTCATCTGCTATTAACTCCTGGTCAATGGGAATTTTACCTGAACATCTTTTAAACGAGGAAGCCTTAAATAAAGAGGCTCTTGTTAATAAGAATGATTCAAAAAAATTCAATATTAGAGACAGCCAGTTTAATCGAAAGCCAATCGGTACAGGACCTTTTAGGTTTGCCGAATGGAGATCAGACGAAATAATACGTCTTGAGCGAAACGATGATTATTGGGAGGGGCCTCCCGAATATCAGGAATACATTATGCGCGTAATTCCAGATCCACTTACCCGTGAAATGGAGTTCTATGCTGGTGCCGTTGATAATTACAGCGTCGAACCGCATCAGGTGATGCGTTTTAAGAAGGACGATAAGTATCAGAATTTTTCCAGTTTGGGTTATTTTTTTGCTTATATTGGATACAATATAAGAAATCCACTTTTCAGCTCACCCGAAGTAAGGAGGGCTTTGGGTATGGCAATTGATGTTGATCAGATTATAAAGCATGTGCTTTATGGAGAAGGGGAGAGGGTAACTGGGCCCTATGCGAAAATGACAGACTGGTATGACCAAGATGTTAAGCCTCTATCTTATAACCCTGATGAAGCGCTTAAGATTCTGCGTAAACTCGGTTGGGAAAAGAATGATGAAGGTTTTCTCGAAAAGGATGGAAATGTTTTTGAATTCAACTTAATTACGAATAATGGAAATTCTATTCGAAAAAATATACTTACCATTGCGCAAAATGGATGGAGCAAAATTGGCGTTAAGTGCAATACTCAAATATTTGAATGGGCTGTATTTCTTAAAGATTTTGTTAACACACACAATTTTGACGCGATTATTCTTGGGTGGAGTATGGGAGTTGACCCGGACTTGTTTCAGATATGGCACTCCAGTCAGACCGGTAAGAAGCAACTTAACTTTGTCGGTTATGAAAATGCGGAAGTGGACCGGCTTATAGTGCGCATTCGTCAAGAATACGATAAAATAAAACAAGTCAATATGACAAGGCAACTTCATAGAATAATTGCGCATGACCAGCCGTATACCTTTCTTTACGTTAGCAAGGTCACTCAATTACTAGATAAAAAAATTGTAATTGTAGAGCCTCAGCTAGATGGATTAGAAAAATACAAAAAAATTTATTCCACCCGTGCTGGTGATATCAATTACTACTTCAATAAATGGAGAAAACTCGATTTTGTTCCACAGTTCAATCATTTAAACTAAAAAATATTTTACTGAATTTGTTTTTTGGGTTCAGTTAAATGTTTTCCTCTGCAAGTATATCTCGATGGTATTTTTAGCGTTACTAGCAACTGCAATATCAATCATGCCATCGTTGTTATAATCGCCACTGGTAATAGCGAGAGGTGTTCCTCCAGCTACTACGTAGTCACGAGTAGGGTAGTGAAATGATTCATTGCCAGTTCTCATTATCAAGGAAAAATTACTACTTCTGGAGTTAGCTACTGCAATATCAATTTGGTTGTCGGAATTGAAATAGCCCACCGTTAAGGCGCTGGGGCCACCCCCACCTGAGAACGTTATTTCTTTTTCGAAAGTTCCGTCACCTCGCGAAAAAAGCATATACATATTGTCTCCTTGGCCAGAACTGAAAATTAAATCCTGTAGTCCATTACCGTTCATATCTTTTTTTATGAGAGATAAAGGGACTAATCCTTTTGCCAGTTTTTTAGGTTTGAAAAAAGTTCCATTTCCCTTGCCTAAGTAAAGACGGACAGCACTCGAGGTCGAACTACTGGTCGCCAAGGCGATGTCAAAATTTTTATCTCCGTTGAAATCTCCTGCCACTCCGGAAAAGGGTCTAGATCCAGTTATATAGGTTTCTCCTCTGCTGAAAGTGCCATTTCCTAATCCCATGAAGATTTCCATTTTGTAAAAGGTAAGAGTTATGGCCACGTCTAGCTTCTTGTCATTATTAAAGTCAGCAGGAATAATCGCGAGCGGTACTCTTCCAGTTTTAACTCCTGGGAGTCTACGAAAAGATCCATTTCCGTATCCAAGGAGGACTGTGAACTGTTCTGCGCCGCGAGAATTTGTCAAAAGGTCTGGAATATTATCACCATTGATATCACCTGTGGTAATGGTTGTGGGCTCGGAAGCAACAGAAAATGTTAGGTCTTTTCTGAAACTTCCATCGCCTTTACCTAGGAGAACGGATAATGTATTGTTCTTTGCGTTAGCAGATACCAAATCGGGAAAACCATCCAAGTTTAAATCAACAGTAATTAAATAAGCCGGCCCCCTTCCTACTTTTAATTCTGTATGTTTGTAGAATGTTTTTGGAGGTGGAGATGGGAATTTAAATTCACATCCTACTATTACGCAAGAAAGTATAAACAAGCTTGTGATTCTTAAAGCGTTTATTTTTTTTTTATAAGAAATAATAGGCATTGTTTCTTGAAATTCGTTATAGTTAAGAAGTGCTGAGTTGTTTTAATGTGTAAATGCCTAATGCAATTGACTTGATTTTGGTGTGAGTCTATGCCAGAATCACTAAAAATTTTTATCCCCTCGCTTCATCATTTACTTGTTGAGGCTATTTTTTATAACCCATGAGGAGGAATGCCTTGAAATCCTACCAGAGTGTCCTTATTCTTAAAGCAGACTTGGATGATGCCCAAGTTGATCAGGTAATTGAAAAAATAACCGAATTTTTATCCAAAAACAACGGTTCTCTATTAAAGGTAGACAAGTGGGGGAAAAAACGCTTAGGTTATCGTATAAAGAAGAGTCGGTTTGGTTATTACCTTAATATTTATCACACATGTGAGAGTTTGAAAGTTTCTGCTCTTGAATCAGATTATAAGTTGTACGACCTGATTCTTAAATTTCTCGTGATTAAGTTGAGTGATAAGGAACTTGAGCAAGAAATGAAGAGTGATGAGATCGATAATGCAGTTGAGGAAACTAAAGAAAAAACCCCGGCAACAAAGAGTGAGAGTGATAATGGAGTTGAGGAAGTAAAAGAAAAAAACTGATAATTAATTGAAATAATTAAAAAGATTTTTATCATTCAGACTAAATTTAATTTAGACCTATTTGATTGGTGCACCTAAAATTGAGTTTTTTGAACTATGGCTAGTTTTAATAAAGTAATGTTGATGGGTAACTTGACCCGTGATCCAGAGTTAAGGTTTACGGCTAAAGGTTCTGCAGTGGCAAGTTTTGGTCTTGCTGTTAACCGAAAGTTTAAGCAGGGAGATGAATGGGTAGATGAAGTTTGTTTTGTTGATATAACGGTTTGGGGTAAACAAGGTGAAAACTGTGCTGAATACCTAAGTAAAGGTCGACCAGCATTTATTGAAGGGTACTTGAAGTTCTCTACATGGGAAAGTGATGGTCAAAAAAGAAATAAGTTGGAAGTAGTTGCTAGCACAGTTCAGTTTCTTGGATCTCGGAGTGATGCATTAGGAGGTTCGTCAATAGGGGAGGCACCGGTGCCGCCTAAAGAAGATGACGTGCCTTTTTAAAATAACCTTTATAAATTAGGACGTGAAATGGCTAGAAGTGGTGGAAATAAAATATCTAAAAGTACAAGAAAAAAAACGCAGTTTGCTCAAAAAATTTGCCGATTTTGCGCAGATAAAGTGACTAGAATTGTTTTTTATGATATCAAAAGTCTTAAACCTCTTATTTCTGAACGAGGAAAAATTGTCTCCTCTAGAATTTCTGGTAATTGTGCTATGCATCAACGTAGGTTAACCACAGCGATCAAGAGAGCTAGAAATATAGCTTTACTTCCATTCTCAGAGGCATCCTAACCTTGTGGTTGGAAAACTAAAGCCTGAAAAAGCATTACTTTTAGTAGTAATCTTTTTAGTATTATTGTTCTTAGCCGCTTTGGTGCCGGCATTTTCGTTAATAATTGGGGTTCTTATTCCAGTTCCCTTGACTTTTGTTTATATTCATTTTGGGCGTCGCGCGGGGTTAGCTCTTTTGGCCTTGATATTTGTGGCACTATATAGCCTGGTGGGACCGAAGCAGGCGGCCTTGTTTTTCACTGAATATGCAGTTTTAGCAGGTTTTATGGCTGAGGCTATTCGATTTAGGTTTTCATTTGATAAGTGTGTTTTGC
>JABGTQ010000223.1 GCA_018647025.1 Nitrospina sp.
GTACCGATTCGACCAAGTTTTCTATAGAAGCAACGGATGCAATCAGAGCTTATATAGTTAGTAGTTATGGTGATAATTTTTGTCCTAAAGAACCTAACGTATATAAGAGTAAAAAATCTGCTCAAGAAGCACATGAAGCTATAAGGCCAACAGATGTTTCTATAGTCCCATCGGAAATAAAAGAATACCTTGAGAAAGATATGTTTCGGTTATACGAACTCATTTGGTCTCGTTCAGTTTCTTGTCAAATGGTTCCAGCTATTCTCGATACAACTACGTTCAATATTAAAGCAGGACAATATCTTTTTAGAAGTAATGGTTCGATTGTTAAATTTGCTGGGTTCATGCAAGTTTATGTTGAATCCGGTGACGATGAAGCAGCAGAAAAGGATATTAAGCAAGGCGACAAAATATTGCCGGCGTTAACTAAGGGAGAAAAACTTAAGTTACTTAGCGTAGATCCAGAGCAGCACTTTACTCAACCACCACCTCGATTCAGTGAGGCTATGCTG
Source organism: Nitrospina sp. (assembly GCA_018647025.1). Classification (GTDB taxonomy): domain Bacteria; phylum Nitrospinota; class Nitrospinia; order Nitrospinales; family VA-1; genus Nitromaritima. Next base: position 513 of record JABGTQ010000223.1, read on the forward strand.
GTTAAGAAATTAGAAGAAGAAGGTGTTGGTCGCCCTAGTACTTATGCGGCAATAATAAGTGTAATTAAGGATCGTGCGTATGTTGAGAGTGAAGAACGGCGCTTGGCTCCTACAAAATTAGGTTACCTTGTCTCAGACCTCCTGCTTGAACATTTTCCAAAATTTATGACCACTAAGTTTACTGCTGATATGGAAAGTCAGCTAGATCAAATTGAAGTTGGTGAAACAGAGTGGGTGAAGTCTCTTCAATCTTTTTATACTCCTTTTAAGTTGGACTTAGATGAAGCGGAGAAGAAAATTGGAGATTCAGAGGTTGAGGAAACGGATGAGGTTTGTGATAAGTGTAGTCAACCGATGATTGTTAAGTGGGGGAGGTTTGGAAAGTTTATGGCATGTTCTGGTTATCCAGAATGCAAAAACACTAAGCAAGTAGCCAAAGAAGGTTCAGATGGTAAAGCTGTTTCAGAGGATAGTGTTGCTGAGGGCTCTTGTGATAAATGTCAATCCGCTCTTATTTTTAAAGTGGGTCGTTTTGGAAAATTTATTGCATGTACAAACTATCCTGATTGTAAATTTACTAAACCGATTGATCTAGGTATCAAATGTCCGAAAGATGATTGCAAAGGAAAAATCGCAGGGCGCAGATCTAAGAAAGGAAGAATGTTTTATGGGTGTACGGCCTATCCTAATTGTGACTTTGTGTCATGGGGTAAACCAGTAGCAGAACCATGTCCACAATGTAATAATCCTTATACTGTTGAAAAGTGGAAAAAAGATGAAGGTACATCGATTATTTGCCCTGAGTCAGAATGCGATTATAAAAAACCTGGAGTTGTGTAATTTTTAAAAAGAAATAGTGAAAGATTATCTTACTATACTTGGAGCCGGGCTTGCTGGTTCTGAGGCAGCTTGGCAAGCAGCAGAGCGTGGAGTTTCAGTTGTTTTGTATGAAATGCGCCCTACAAAGCCTACACCTGCACATAAAACTGATCATTGCGCTGAGTTAGTTTGCAGTAATTCATTGGGTAACAATCAATCCCCATCCGCGCCATATCTTCTTAAAGAAGAGCTTAGAAGGTTTAATTCTCTTGTTATTAATGCTGGTGATACGCATTCGGTTCCTGCAGGTGCAGCTCTCGCAGTAGATAGAGATCTCTTTTCCAAAAAAATTACCGAACAACTTTTAAAACACCCCAATATTACTTTAATACGTGAGGAGGTTTTGGAGATACCTTCAGAGGGTCCCGTCATTGTAGCTACCGGGCCTCTTACCTCCCCAAGTCTATCTGAAAGTATTTCGCGCTTAATTGGTCAAGAGTATCTTTATTTTTATGATGCCATATCCCCAATAATTGACGCCAATACGATTGACTATAATAAAACGTTTTTTGCTTCACGATATGATAAGGGTACAGATGATTATCTTAATTGCCCTTTGAACGAAGGTCAGTACTATGCTCTGGTTAATGAATTAAAAATTGGTGAAAAGGTTCCCTTTAAATCATTCGAAAAACCGATCTATTTTGAAGGTTGTATGCCCGTTGAGGAGCTTGCTATTCGCGGTGATAAAACTCTAGCCTTCGGTCCACTAAAACCTGTTGGTTTACTACATCCAGAAACAAAAGAACAATTTTATGCTGTAGTACAATTAAGACATGAAAATAAAGAGGGCACAGCTTTCAATCTAGTAGGCTTTCAAACTAAACTAACCTACCCAGAGCAAAAACGAGTTATAAGGATGATTCCTGGTTTAGAAAATGCCGAATTTTTTCGATTTGGAGCAATACACAGGAATACATATATCAATGCCCCTGATGTTTTAAGTTGCGATCTCGACTTGAAAAGTAATAGAGGTATCTATTTTGCGGGACAGATAATTGGTGTCGAAGGTTATGTCGAGTCAGTTTCAATGGGATTACTTGCTGCACTCAGTGCTGTAAAGAAAATAAAAGGAGAGGAGTATTTGATTCCGCCGGTTGATACCGCTTTAGGATCGTTGCTTAAATATGTGACAGAGAACCGTCGCCAGTCTTTTCAACCTATGAATATTAATTACGGACTTTTTCAGGTCAACGAGATGAAAATAAAGAATAAACGGGAGAGAAATAAAAACATTGAATCTAAAGCGCTGAATAGCTTATCTAAATGGATGGATACGATAGATGGAGAATTAGTTAAATAATTGAACTAATGTCTTTTCAAACTATTTTTTTAGTTGTGTTTAAACATCTAGATCGCGAACAAATTCTGCGTGTTCTTTTATAAAATTGAAACGAAATTTTGCTTCTTTTCCCATAAGTTGAGTAAATATTTTTTCAGTATTTTCAGAGTTGGTTATTGCCACCTTTAGAAGTGATCGATTTTGTATGCTCATGGTAGTCTTTTTTAAATCAGCAGCGGGCATTTCCCCTAGTCCTTTAAACCTTCCGATTTCATATTTATGACCATTTAGTTTTTCAATAATTTGATCTTTTTCTTTGTCATCGATAGCGTAAAACATTTTTTTTCCAGAGTCGATTCGATATAAGGGAGGCTGAGCGATGAATAGATTTCCATTAATAATAAGTTCTGGAAGACAGCGATAAAAAAAGGTCAAAAGGAGGGTGCAAATATGCGCGCCATCTACATCAGCGTCTGTCATTATGATGATTTTTCCGTATCTTAATTTACTGTAATCAAACTTAGGGGATAAGCCGGTGCCAACAGCTGAAATGATATTTTGGATTTCGGTATTAGCAAGTATTTTTGCCATGGTTGCAGTTTGTACGTTTAAAATTTTTCCGCGAATAGGGAGAATAGCTTGAGTTTTTCGGTCTCGAGCTTGTTTACTGGAGCCGCCCGCTGAGTCACCTTCACAAATAAACAGTTCTGCTTTATTTTTATCTGTTGTCGCACAATCTGAAAGCTTTCCTGGAAGATTTAATCGATGAGAAATATTAGTCTTACGTTGAACAGCATCTTTGGCTTGACGGCTGGCTATTCTGGCTTGAGCTGAAAGAATCACACGATTTGCAATGGTGTCACCCATCGTTTGATTTTCAAGTAGATAATGTTCGAGCGAGTGCTTTACAACTGATTCAACCTGAGATGTGATGTCTGAGTTTAGTCGACCTTTCGTTTGACCTTGGAATTCAACATCACCTTGAATATAAACGTTGATGATAGCGATGAGACCTTCGCGAACATCGTCTCCAGTTATATTAGTGATGCCTTTAGGTAATAGTTTTCTCCTTTCAATATAGGAGCGAAGTGCTTTTGTTGTCCCATTTTTAAATCCGCTCTCATGACTTCCTCCATCGACCGTTTTGATCGCATTGGCATAAGAGTATATTATTGTTTCGGTTCCCGATGTCCACTGAAAGGCAGTCTCAAGCCGCATTTTTTTATCGTCTTTTTCTATATAGAAAGAGGTGTCAGAAAGGGCAGGGCGTTTGCCAATAATTTTTTTAATGTAATCTTGAATACCGTTAGGATATTGGAATTCCTTTTTCTCGCTAATTCCGTTAACTATTATTTTCAACCCTTTATTTAAAAAAGCCTTTGATTCTGCTTGTTCTAAAATTGATAGTATATTGAAATCGGTTTTAGAGAAAATTTTTGGATCTGGCTTAAAATAAATAGAGGTACCATAAGACCTAACAGTTTTCCCTTTTTTGAGTTTCGTAAGTGGTTTTCCCTCTGAATAGGATTGAGTCCATTCAAATCCATCACGTTTTGAGGTTGCGATTAAATTGATGCTCAATGCACAGACAACCGCCATGCCAACACCGTGAAGCCCACCTGAAACTTTATAATTATCCTCACTAAATTTTCCACCAGAGTGTAGAGTCGTAAAAAGAACTTCCATTGCACTTTTTTTGGTCTTAGCAAATGTGTCAATTGGAATTCCGCGCCCATTGTCTTGTATAGTAATTCCACCATCTTTGTTAAGAGTTATCTCTATTGTGTCACAGTGCCCATTAAGAGCTTCGTCTACACAGTTATCTAAAATTTCCCAAACTAGATGGTGCAATCCTGTAGAGCTTGTAGAGCCAATATACATTCCTGGTCGACGACGAACCGGCTCAAGCCCCTCCAATACTTGTAAGTCTTTGGCGCTATATGTTCCCATGGTGTTCCTACTATTTATTCGATTGCAGTTATTTTTTTTCGTTTGGATATGATGACTCCCTGGCCACCTCTATTAGTGACACGTATATCCTTGATGTTAATTTTTTTTGTTTTTCCATCCTCAAGAGTGATCGTTGAATTACCATTTTTGTTAGTTACCTTAAAGCCAGCTAGTAAACTATTTGTCATTTTCATAAGTCGCGAACCCATCCCGACCCCTGAGAGTAATGTCACCTGTTCGATTGGAATAACAATGCCCTTTCCATTGATCGCTGCCATAAATAAGTGGTCTCCAGTTACAAGGGAAAACCCTATTACTTTATCATCACCTTTTAATGTCATTAACTTTCGTCCAGACCGTGTGGTTTCTATAAGGTTGGATAAGGGAAAACGAAAACCATAACCAGAGTTCCCTATTACCATACCCTCTAAGCCACCTTTTTTTTCATCGGCAAAACTGAGTCGTGTTTGGCGACTGGACTTTTTAAAATCATTTCCAGTAAAAGTGTGCCCAATAGCAGCAAGCTCAGCCGGGTCAAGAGAGAGCATTGATATTACTTTTTCTCCATCAGCAAATTTAAATAGATTCTGAACAGGTTCCCCAAATCCAGTCCGAGTGTAAGGTAAATTGTATAGCTTGAAAACGTATACCATTCCTCGTGAGGTAAAAAAAGCAACAAACTCACGGGTGTTTGCTTTTACGGATGCAAGGAGAGAGTCATTTTCTTTATATTTTAAAGTGCTTGGTTCTACAATAGTTTTAAATTTACGTAACCACCCATTTTCACTTAAAACGAGGTAAGCATCTTCATGCTCAATAAAATCCTCTGCATTATATTCTACAAGTTCGATAGTTTTAATTTTTGTGCGCCTTTTATCCCCATACTTTTCATCAATTTCTTGTAATTCATTTTGTACGACATTCAATATTTTTTTTTCAGAATTTAAAATCGTTTGAATCTGCTTTTTTTCTTTCGATTTTTCTTTTTGCTCTTTGATTATTTTCTCCATTTCCATTGAAACCAGTCGATATAATGGAATTTCTAGTACTGCGGATACTTGCTCATCATCTAAATTAAATCCTTTTTTTAGCTTGTCGTGTGCTTCTTGTTTTGACTTAGATCTGCGGATTATTTTGAGAGCTTTATCTAGTTGGCTAAAGATTATTACAAAGCCGTCTAGGGTATGTAGACGTTTGATCAAAATGGAAAGCTCGTATTTCAGTCGACGTGTCACCACCTCCTTACGGAAATTGAGAAAGTTGCGACATATTTCTTTAAGAGATAAACGTGCGGGTTCGCCGTTTGGCTTGAGGCAATTAAAGTTTAACTGAAAATTGTTTTCTAGTTCAGTATGCCTAAGAAGATAGGTCATGATTTTTTCTGTATTGGTACCTGCTTTTAATTCAAGAACAACCCGAATTTTTTCGTCACTTTCATCTCGGACATCGATAAGCGGAGGAAGTTTTTTAGCTATTATGATTTCAGCTATTTTTTCAATCAAGCGGGCCTTATTCACACCATAAGGTATAGAATAAACAATTAATTGTTGTTTCCCGCGAGGTAATTGTTCGGTTTTCCATTCGCCTCGTATTTTTACAGCACCTAGTCCCTGCTCATAGGCATTTCTAATTTCTGTTTTGGTGTTTAGAATGATTCCACCACCTGGAAAATCAGGCCCCTTTATGTGTCTCATTAATTGTCCGACCGTGATATCCGGGTTTTTGATCATGGAAATCAAGGCGGCCATGACTTCAGTTAGATTGTGACTTGGAAATGAACAAGCCATTCCAACAGCTATTCCCGAGGAACCATTAATTAGTAAATTGGGGACACGTGAAGGAAGGACGACTGGTTCCTTCATTGTGTTGTCGTAGTTAGCTTGAAACTCTACGGTATTTTTTTTAAGGTCATTTAGAAAATATGATGTGATTGGTGTCAACTTACCTTCGGTATAGCGGTATGCGGCAGGAGCATCTCCGTCTATTGATCCAAAATTTCCTTTGCCATCTACCAAGGGATATCTCATAGAAAAGTCTTGAGCCATACGTACCATTGACTCATAAGTTGATGCATCACCATGTGGATGGTACTTACCAAGAACTTCGCCTATAATCTTCGCTGATTTTACAGGTTTTGCTATAGCATTGAGTCCTATGCTTTCCATCGCGAAAAGAATGCGCCTGTGGATTGGTTTGAGGCCGTCTCTTACGTCTGGAAGAGAGCGAGAAACAATGGTTGAAAGAGCGTAGGTTAAAAATCGACTTTCAAGTTCTAACTGTAAATCGGACTCTTTTTCGTTATTCATTGTTTAATTAGATGTGGGCTTTGTTTAAATATAAGTGGAGAAAATAATTGAAGAATTATTTGTATATCTTTTTTGCAGTAAAAAATATCAAAGCTCTGAAACCTTTATTAAATAGGCTAAAGTATTATGTGTGGCATTTAATATTGAGTCGTTACTACGCTTATATAATCAACATATAGTGTTTCTTTTTTCAATTTATACAATATATAGATTTTTAAGACAAGGAAAATCAATGTGTAACATCATGCTTTAAGCAAAATTAATTCGAGGCGGGTACAGGAAGGCAGAGTTTGTTTTAAAACTTTTTTGGGTTAAATGCATCGAAGAAAGAAGCTGTTAGCTTGCTAATTAGGTATTTTAATTCCATATAGAATTAGTGTGTTAATGTAATTGCTATTCTCTCTACTAAAAGATTTCCAGTTTAAGCTAATAAAGGAGTTTTATTTAATTATGTCAGATCAAGATTTACAGGTCAGTGTTATTACTGAATTAAAAACCGTAATGGATCCAGATTTACACAAGGATATTGTAACCCTAGGGTTTGTGAAAAATATGAATGTTGAGGATGGTAAAGTTAAATTTCAGGTCGAACTGACCACCCCAGCATGTCCTGTTAAAGAAGAGCTAAAAACCGAATGTGAAACAAAGGTTAGTGCAATAAAAGGAGTAAAGAGTGTTGCCGTGGAAATGACAGCAGTTGTTCGAGCTGCAGAGCATAGCCAGCCAATTTTAACAGATGTTAAGAATATTATTGCAGTGGCTAGCGGTAAAGGAGGAGTAGGTAAGTCGACAGTCAGCGCTAATTTAGCTATGGCTTTACAGATGAGTGGAGCAAAGGTAGGGCTGATGGATGCAGATATTTATGGCCCTAGTATACCTCAGATGTTGGGAATCCCTATTACACCACCTAAAGGCGGTGCTGATAATAAGTTTTATCCTCATGAGCAATACGGAATTAAAGTCGTCTCAGCGGCGTTTCTACAGAAAGAGGGTGTACCTCTTATGCTAAGAGGACCGATGTTAGGTGGAATCATCCAACAATTTTTGCAGAATGTTGAGTGGGGCGAACTTGATTATCTGGTGATTGATCTTCCTCCCGGAACAGGTGATGTTCAGCTTACGCTTACTCAGAGAGCTCCGATTTCTGGTGCTGTGGTTGTAACGACACCACAGGAAGTTAGCTTGATTGACGCAGCAAAGGGAGTAAAAATGTTTGAAACTGTAAAAGTTCCTCTTTTAGGAATTGTTGAAAATATGAGCCATTTTATCTGTGATGGCTGTGATAAAAAACACTATATTTTTAAATCTGGTGGTGGAAATGCA
>JABGTQ010000224.1 GCA_018647025.1 Nitrospina sp.
AATCTTCTATGAAATATTCGTGCCAGGCTCGTTTGTTCTGGCAAATAATTTTGATATCACTCATACATTTATGCCATTAAAAACGGTGTATTATAAAAATAAAACGAGAATTATGATTCAAGGCATCCAATAAGTTCATTATTTTTAACTTCTGTGATTAAGACAGGTATTAGTTGGTTTTGCAGGGCACCTCTGGCATCGATGCGAACGGGAATATAGTGTTCCGAATGGCCTTTTAATAGACCATCAGCTTGTTTGCGGTCTTCAATAAGTACGGTAACTTTTTTGCCAATAAAGCTTTTATAAAATAGGTTAGCTTTCTTTTTTACCAAATTACTAAGGGTGAGGTTACGTTCTTTTTTGATGGTATTTTTTATATTACTTTTAAAATTGTATGCTTCAGTTCCTGCTCGAGGGGAATAGGAAAAAATATGGAGGTATGAAAAAGGGAGTCCCTCTATCAGCTTACGAGTACGCTCAAAAGAAACTTCGCTTTCTCCCGGAAACCCAACGATTACATCTGCTCCTAGCCCAAGAGGTGTAATACTTTGAGAGGCACGATGGACGATGTTCTCATATTGGTTAGTATTATAGTTGCGGTTCATTTTTGAAAGGATTTCTGTGTCTCCACTTTGCAGAGGAATATGTAGATGTGGACAGATTTTTTCATGTTGAGCAACAAGCTCAATGAGATGGTCATCAATCTCCATGGGATTGATTGAGCTTAATCTTACCCGGAAGTTGCCATTGAGATTAGCTATATCTTCAACTAAAGATGAAAAAGTTTTTTTTGCATGAAAATCCATTCCCCAAGTACCAAGGTTGATTCCAGTGAGTGTTATTTCTTTATAACCCCCATTAATAGAGTGCCGAACATTATCAAGTATATTTTCTCTTGTATCGCTGACGGATGATCCGCGTGCTCTAACAACGGTACAGAAAGAACAACTTTCATCACACCCAGTTTGTACTTTGATGAAAGCCTTTGACCTTCCTTGAAACTGGGTGACAGGAAGAGTTTGAAATTCTCGATCGGCATGAATATCGGACATGTGAATTTCAGCAAGACCGGATTCTTTTTTTAGCGAGTTTTTTTTTAGCTTTGTTTTGAGAACATCAGCAATTTTTAGTTTGTCTGCGTTGCCAAGGATAATATCAAGCCCTTCTATCTTTGCAGAATCTTCAGGGTTAAGCTGAGCATAACAACCGGTAAATACAACAGTAGCATTCTCATTAATCGCTAAAGATTTTTTTACAGCTAGGCGAGAGCTATAATCGCTTCGTGCTGTTACAGTACATGTGTTGATGACATAGATGTCTGCAGTTTCGGATGACTTAACTATTGAATACCCTTCTTTTTCAAGAAGAGATTGCATCTCAGCTGTGTCGTGTTGATTGGTGCGGCAACCTAATGTAGTGAAAGCAACTTTCATTTATTTAAAGTCGAAGTAAGGAAAAAAATAAGAACATCAGGCTTATATTGGTTCGAGTATCCATATTAATCTAGCAAATTTTATGAATCAACCTATAATCCAATAGCTTAATTTTAAATTTATATAGTTAACTTGTTTTGGAAGTAAGGAGACTATTGGTGTCTCAAAAATACTTGATAGCAGAACAATTTCTTTCTTCATTATGATGAATAAAAAAGGCCTTGCAGTTATAGTGCTTGCAGCAGGAAAAGGCAAACGGATGAAGTCTCCAATAGCTAAGGTTCTTCAACCACTAAAAAGTCGACCTTTATTATATTACGTGTTGGAGTCATTAGTTCCTCTCAATCCTGATCTTTCTGTATTAGTTGTAGGTGTTCAATCCAAAGTTGTTAGGGAATCGTTTTCGGACCGTGGACTTATATTTGTTGAGCAGAAAGAACAGCTTGGAACGGGTCATGCTGCTCAGCAAGCACAAGTAGCTTTACTGGATTTTTCAGGAGATGTTTTAGTGGTTTGTGGCGATATGCCGTTAATTAAATCGCAAACCTTAATAGATCTTGTTAGTAATCATCGTGAAAAAAAATCTGCTTGTACGGTTTTAACCCTAAAATCATCAGAGAAAAAAGACTTTGGTCTAGTCATACGAGATGAACAAGGAGCGGTATCTAAAATTGTCGAGTGCAAAGATGCTACAGAAGACGAAAAAAGGGTTGACGAATTCAACTCGGGAGTTTACTGTTTTGATAAACAATTGTTTTCTAAGGGATTATCTAATATCGGGAATAACAATATTCAAAAAGAATATTATTTAACAGATACTATAGCTTACCTAGTTAGCATTGGTTTTATAATTGAAACCAAACAAATAACAGATAGCGCCCAGCTTCTGGGGATCAACACACAGGAAGATTTGTATTTAGCAGAAAAAATAATGATGGGTTAAATTAGGCCCTTCTAAAAACCACACCTTATTGCGTAACTTCATCAAGGACGTAGTCTAAATGAAAGCTATCATCCTCGCTGCCGGTAAAGGCTCTAATCTCAATCCTTTTTCAAATACACGACCTATTCCAATGATTTCAGTTGCCGGAAGAACATTGTTGGGTAATAGTTTACGCCAGCTTAAAAATGCGGGAATCAATGATGTCTATATAGTAGTGGGACACCATAAGGAAAGGATTCAAGATTTTATTGCCGGGAAAACAGAAGATGGGATGAATATCCACTGCTTGGAACAGAAAAAAAATGGTGGTATTGGTGACGCAGTTCTTCAAGTGAAAGAAAAAATTTCTCCAGGAGAATACTTCCTTCTAATTTATGGAGATACCCTGACCGACGAAAATATTTATAGCAAAGCCCAGCAGTCATTTCATTCTTTTAAGTGTCCCGTAGCTTCGATTTGTTTGCCGCCTTCGAATGAGAGTTTTGGAAATGTTTTTTTGAATGCCCAAATGAAGATCAATAAAATTGTGGAAAAACCAAAAGGTAGTAACTTTGGTAACTATGTACTAGCGGGCGTTTTTGTTTTACCCGAATCCTTCTTTAGTTTGTTAAAAAAAAATAAGCACTCGATGGAGAAGTCTTTACAGACGATGGCAAAAAAAGGGGACTTAATGGCCTCTATGTGGGAAAACGAGTGGCTCGATATTGTTTATCCTTGGGAGATTCTACAGGCAAATAAAATTATTCTTGATTCATGGAGCGAGTCTTCTATCGCAAAATCAGCTGTTATGGAATCCAATGTTACAATGCAGGGTGTAGTTAAAATTGGTGAGAATGCAGTCATTAAAGCTGGTGCTGTGTTGGAAGGTCCATGTTCGATCGGTAGAGGCAGTTATATTGGGAATAACTCTCTTATTCGAAGTTATACCTCTATTGGAAGCAACTGTTCTGTTGGTTATGGTGTTGAACTCAAAAACTGCGTTGTACTTGATAAATCAGGAATCGGAAGGTTGTCTTTTGTGGGGGATAGTGTGATAGGAGAAAATGTTGATATAGGAGCGGGTTGTATGACAGTAAATAGAAATACAAACTGGGAAAAAATACAGGTGAAAAATAAAAAAACTGTGTTCTCTACAAAAATGAAAAAATTAGGGGCCTTTGTCGGTGATGATGTTGTTATAGGCGCCGGGAATACTATTCAACCAGGAACGGTAGTTTTGCCCGGGAAAAAAATTCCGGCCTGCTATTCTGTTACCAATAAAACGTAATTAAAGGTTATCTATGTGTGGCATCAATGGTGTTGTTGGACTGAATAATATTTCCGAAGTTTTATTTCAGGGGATTCGAAATTTGGAGTATCGAGGCTATGACTCCTGCGGCATTGCCTTGATGAATAAAAATAATCTTGTGGTACGAAAAAATACTGGAGGAGTTGAAGAGTTTTTTCGCAAAGGGGATATTCTATCCGCGAAAGGAAAAACGGGGATTGCTCATACTCGTTGGGCTACACATGGTAAGGTAACCTATGATAACACCCATCCTTTTACCTCTTGCGATGGAGCATTTGCTTTAGTGCACAATGGTATTATTTCAAATTACCGATTTCTTAGGGACGGATTAATAGGCGAAGGACATACATTTCGTTCTGAAACAGATACAGAAGTGATTCCCCATTTAATAGAAAAATATTATAAAAAATATAGTAGTGTTGAAAAAGCTTTAGTTAAGACCTTGAATACTCTAGAAGGGACCTTTGCTATAGCGTTGATTTCTATTTACCATCCAGATCAGATTTTTTGCGCTAGAAGGGAATCGCCGCTGATGCTTGGGATTGGAGACGAATTAAAATTTGTGGGGTCAGATTTTAATGCATTCATCGATTTTACGAAAAACGCTGTCATTATAGAAGATAATGAATATGCCATTTTAACAAGGGATTCTTATGTGGTGAAAAGTTTTTTAACTCAGGAGGAAATCGCTAAATCTATCACGAAAATAGAGTGGGATAGTGAAACAGCAAAAAAAGGTGGCTACCCACACTACATGCTCAAAGAAATTTATGAACAACCTCAAACTATTAATACTGTTTTAGAGTTGGATTCTAGTTTAATGGATGAAGTTGTGGATATGATTGATACAAGTGATAGGGCATACTTTGTAGGAGTGGGGACTACATTTTATGTGGCAAAATTTTCAGAGTATCTATTTTCTTCCTTAACGGATCGGTTTATTCCAGCTCTGAGTTCTGATGAATTTGTTTCTTTGGCTAAAGTGGACCGTAAAACTCTTGTACTAACTCTATCACAGTCAGGAGAAACCTTTGATACTATCAGTGCTTTAAAATTTGCGAAGTCTAAGAGTGCTAAGACTGCGGCGATTGTTAATGTTATGGGATCTTCTATTTCTCGATTGGTTGATAAAGTTATTCTTCAAGGTTCTGGTCCTGAAATTTGTGTCATTAGTACGAAGGCAGCATTTGCGCAGATAATTACCTTGACGATTTTAGCTTTAAAATTGAGCCTTAAAACTAAAAAAATAAAACAAAGAGAATACGATGCGTCTATAAATTCTATCCGTGAATTACCCGAAGTCATACAGAATATATTAAATGAGCGATCAGGATTCATCCATCGGATAGCAAACAATTATTCTAAGGTAAAAAACTGGCTTTATCTTGGTAAAGGTATTTATTATCCAGTTGCGCTCGAGTCGGCTCTTAAAATGAAAGAGGTGGCATATGTGCATGCTGAAGGAATGCCCGGAGGATTTTTAAAACATGGGACTCTAGCTATGATTGATCAAGACGTAAATTCAATTGTTTTTATTCCTCCACGTTCAGATAAAAAACTATATGAGTCAACAATGCATAGTGTTGAAGAAATTCGTGCCAGATCTGGGTTTGTTCTTGGTGTTCACTTTGACGAAGGTAGCAAGAATAAGAATTTATTCAGTGAAGAAATCATTCTTCCTAATGTAAAACCGATTGTTGCTCCATTTTTACAGCTTGTTATTGGCCAATTATTGGCTTACTTTACTGCGATATCACTCAAACGTAATATAGATAAACCAAGGTCGTTGGCTAAGTCTGTGACCGTTGGGTAATTCCTTCCAGAGAAGCACTTAATCTATTTCTTTTATTATTTGCGGTATTATTAAATTGTTGCCAGGTCTTTGATTGATCTGATAGAGTTACGCATCTTAATTTTTTACTCTCATCATTTATATTTTATGAAAACTGCAACTAAAACAGCTTTAACAATAGCTGGATTTGATCCGAGTGGAGGTGCTGGACTCCAAGCTGATTTAAAAACATTCTCGGCATTTGGAGTTAGTGGAAAAACGGTTGTGACTTCGATTACTATACAAAATACTATGGGCGTTGAGGGTGTTCATGACATCTTACCCGAAGTGGTTGAACAGCAATTAAATGCAATATTAATAGATGGGAAACTCGATGCTATTAAAATAGGAATGTTGGGAAACGAATTAATAGTCCAATTAGTGGTTCGTTTGTTACGCCGTTATCGGATTAAAAAAATTGTTGTGGATCCTGTAATATATTCCTCTTCAGGAAAATCATTGTTGTCGGCATCTGGCGTTCAAATTCTAAAGAAAGAACTTTTGCCCGTTACTTTTTTGTTAACTCCTAATTTAAAAGAAGCTGAAATCCTTTCAGGAATCAAAATAAAGAAAGCCTCTGACAGAATTCGAGCAGCTCGAGTTCTGATAAAAATGGGTGCTAAAAATATCCTTATTAAAGGGGGACATTTAAAAGGTAAACCCCAGGATTTTTTATTTGATGGTAGCCGATCCCTTTGTTTTGATGCGGATCGTATTCCTGGAGGTGAGGTTCATGGGACAGGTTGTACTTTTGCATCAGCGATCACAGCATGTTTGGCAAAGGGTATGGATATTGATTCGTCAGTTAAAGAAGCGAAGGAGTTTATCGGGATTTCGATTATAGGATCTATTAACTCTGGGAAAGGTTTAGCGCAAGTAGAACCTATGACAAGTCTATATAAGAACGCAGAGCGTTATAGTATGTCTCAACGTGTCTTACGAGCTGTCGACATATTAAAGGACTGTTGTATTGGTGGGTTAATTCCAGAGGTTCAATCCAATATTGGTTTTGGACTAGAGAATGCTCTTACGATAGGCGATGTAATTGGATTTCCCGCTCGTATTGTTAAGTGTGGTGAAAGCATCATTATCCCTTCTCCTCCATGCTTTGGAGGGTCTCGTCACGTTGCTGATATTGTCTTGACTGTTATGCAATTTGACTCATCCAAACGAGCCGTAATGAATATAAAATATAATGCTGATTTAATTAAGGTTTGTAGGAGTTTGAAGTTTAGCCTGGCCTCGTTTGATCGTGCTAAGGAGCCAAAAAAAATCAGATCATTGGAAGGGTCATCATTGGAATGGGGCACTGCTTTTTCTATCCGAAAGTGCGGATTTGTTCCGGATATTATTTATGATAAAGGTGGAATGCAGAAAGAGGAAATGATACGAGTTATTGCAGATGATATAGAAAGCCTTGTGGAAAAAATATTAAAAATCCATCGACGTTACTTAAAAGCCTTAACTTGAAAAATTAAATTTGTGATTTGTCTATCAGGATTTCAGAGCTTTCTTTGAGATTGTTCATCCACTCCTGAAAAACAGAATTCCCTTTTTCAAGCTTGATTTTTTTTCTTAAGTCTTTTAAATCTTTAGCCTCAGGAATATCCGCTTTTTGTCGATCTTGCAGGCGAATCAGGTAGTAGTTGTCTCGTACAAAAGCCCACCCCGATTTCCCTTTGTCCAGTTCAAATGCTTTGGTTTTTACCTTTTTAAGATTTCCTATTCCTGGAATAGAGTCGGATCGACTGAAAAATGGAGTGTGCTTTAGGTCTAGCCCAAGTTTATTGGCCGTTGATTCAAAATTAATAGTCCCATTAGAAATTTTTCCAGCAAATGACTCAGACTTTGTTGTGGAAAAGGTATAATCTTTTTTCTCTTGGGTTTTTTCTTGAGCTAACTTTGCAACATCTTTAAGTTCTGGGATATAGGATTTTTCCCGGGCTATTACTTTCATAACAAAAGCAGACTCTAAGGTGATCACAGGTTCCCCAACTTTTTCATCTTCCAGCAAAAACGCCTGATTGAAGAAATCAGGATTACTCCCAATTTCAGGAACGATATGATTTTCTTTAGAAATAAATAAGGTGGTTTTTACAGGCATTTTTTTTTCTTGGGCAGCACTTATCAAGTCGTGGCTTACCTTTGCCGAAAGGTGAAGGTGTTTAATAGCTCGTTTCATTTTTTGGCGAGTTTTATTCTCTATAAGTTTTTTTGTTATTTCTTCTTTAACTTCTTCTAGTGGTTTGATTCTTTCAGGTGTTACTTCGTCAAGTCGAATAATATGGAACCCGAAGGAGGTTTTTATCGGTTCGCTGATTTCCTTTGGGTTTAGTTTTTTTAACGCATTTTCAAACTCGGTTACCATCATTCCTTCTGGGAATTCGCCTAGGCTTCCTCCATCTTTTCCAGAAATAAGATCGTTAGAATGTTTTTTTGCTAATTCTTTGAAGCTTGCTCCGCTACGTATTTTTTTTAAAATATCATATGCTTTACTTTTTGCCTGTTCTTCTGATTTTTTTATGGACTCTTCGGATTCATTATCTTTTGTTTCAGGTCTAAAGAGGATATGAGCAGCTTTATACATTTTTTGAACTCTAAAATTAGCTATTTTCATTTTATAAAAATCATCGATGTCTTCTTTTTGGATTTCTATCTGATTTTCATAATCCTTGGGAGTAGTTTTTACATATTGGATCTTAATTTTTTCCGGCACCTCAAAACGCTCTTTATTTTTTTCGTAAAAAGATTTTATTTCTTCAGGGCTAACTTTTTCTTCTGACTTAAAGTGGTTAAGGGGAAGTACCATGTAATCTAGCTTAATTTTTTCATTGGCAATCAAAAATGCTTCATTGAGTTCGTTGGGTGAAACTTTGACATTAAATTTGATGAGATTTCTAATTTTATCAAGAAGAAGTGCTTCACGCTGAGTCTCTTCAAATTCTAGAGGAGTCACACGTTTAAATTTGAGATAGTTTTGGTAGATGGTATTGTTAAAAACTTTATTCTTTTTAAAAACAGCAAGTGAGTTTATTTGATTGATGACTTCTGCATCACTGACTTGAATGTTTAGTTTTTTAGCCTTATGAAGAAGGATTTTTTTTTCGATTAAAACGTTTAGCGCCTGGTTTTTTAAGTCAAGTTTTTGTATAAGCTCTTCTGAAAACTGACTTTGAAACTGCTCTCTATAAAAATTTACAAGATTATTGAATGTGCGTTCATATTCAGCCTTACTAATATTAGAACCATCGACAGTTGCCACGACTCCACCGGAAGAGCTAGTTGCCCCACCCATTCCCCATGAATAGAAAATTGTTCCTATAAATGCAAAAACAATCATCCAAAGTATGGACTTAACTAACCATGAGTCGGAGTGTTCTCTAATAATATTAAGCACCAGTCATTCTCCGGTAAAAATTTGTTTAATTAATAGAAATTTAGCTAAATTATTTTATAGAACCTTCTCTTTGTTCGCAACCGTTTTGATTTTTATATATTAATTCTATTTTTTGGGTAGATTGTTTTAGTTTGAAATTAAAGACGCATTTCCCACACAACCCTTTATTTTTATTTGCCTTGCATTTATTAATACCCCTTGTTATATAATGCTTGGTCAGTGCGATTTTGCTCTGCTATATATATATTTAAATAAACAGGTAAGGAGGATGACTTGTTCTGGAAATTTTTTTCGAGTGATTTAGCTATTGACTTAGGGACAGCGAATACGCTCATATTTGTTGATGGTAAGGGGATAGTTTTGCGTGAACCCTCGGTGGTTGCGATGAACACGCAAACAAATGAAGTGCAAGCTGTTGGATCTGATGCAAAAGAGATGCTTGGTCGTGCTCCTGGTAATATTGAGGCTATTCGTCCGATGAAAGATGGCGTTATCGCCCATTTTGAAGTGACTGAAAAAATGATTCGTCACTTTATTAAAAAAGTTCATAACAATCGTACTACTTTGGTTCGCCCAAGGGTTGTCATCGCTGTCCCATCTGGTATTACGCAAGTAGAAAGTAGGGCTGTGCGGGATTCCGCTTTGTCAGCTGGAGCCCGGGAGGTATTTCTAATAGATGAACCTATGGCCGCTGCAATTGGTGTCGGTCTTCCAGTTGAAGAACCTTCCGGAAATTTGATTGTTGATATTGGAGGGGGGACTACGGAAGTTGCCGTTATTTCGATGTCAGGCGTTGTATTTAGTAAGTCAGTTCGTGTCGCAGGTGATGAAATGAATGATGCTATTATAAACTATATTAAGAAGAAGTATAATCTTCTGATAGGCGAGCGTACTTCTGAACAAATAAAAATTGAAATTGGTTCAGCTTATCCATTGGAAAACCCCTTGACGATAGAAGTTAAAGGGCGTGATCTTGTCGCTGGTATTCCTAAAACCCTGATAGTTTCTGATGAAGAAATTCGTGAAGCTCTAGCCGAAACATTCTCTACTATTGTTGAAGCTGTGAAAATTGCTTTAGAGCGAACCCCACCCGAACTAGCTGCAGATATTGTTGACAAAGGAATAGTGGTCGCAGGGGGCGGGTCCCTCGTCAAAGGTTTGGATTCGCTACTGCGAGAAGCTACAGGCCTGCCAATTAGTTTAGCAGAGGACGCTTTGTCAGCAGTAGCCCTAGGGTCTGGCAAAGTTCTTAGCGATCCAAATCTCTTAAAAAAAGTTTCTATTTAAATTGTGCCTAACAGGCAACCTCAGCGCAAACACTTCATCGGTTTTCTTGCCAGTATACTGATTTTTTCGTTAGTCCTCATGACTGTCAATGTTCGTTATGAAAAGAGTAACCTGCTTTTTGAGTCAATAGTTGTTTGGTTTTTTTCTCCGATCCAGAATCTTTTAACAAGTACAACTAGTTATGTTTCCGATGCTTTTGACCATTATTTTTTCTTAGTCGAAACATCAAAGGAGAACGACCGGCTTCTTCTTAAAGTTAATCTATTATCAAAGAAAAACAATGAGTTAATTGAAAGAAATAAACTTTTAGAAAGATCGGATAATCTGATTGAGTTTTTAGATAAGGATGAAAGACCTTTTGTTATAGCTAAGGTTATAGGTTACGACGCAACCCAATGGTCCAAGGTGATTTTTATAAATAGAGGAACAAACCATAAAGTACAAAAAAATTCATCAGTAATGAATAATGCAGGGATCATTGGACACGTTATTCACTCGTCTCCCAATTCATCGAAAGTGTTATTAATTACTGATGGTCGTAGCGCGGTTGATTCGTTATTTCAAGAAACACGTGAATCTGGAATAACAGTTGGAACAGGCGAAAATATATGTGAAATGAAATTTGTTCCTATTTCGGCAAAGATAAATTTGGGAGATAAAGTGATTTCTTCGGGATTAGGTGGAGTATTTCCAAAAGGTCTAGTAGTCGGGAGAGTTGTAGATATTGTTAAACAAAGTCAAGAGTTGTTTCAGGATATCATGGTTGAACCAAGCGCAGACTTATCTAATATTGAAGAGGTCATTGTTCTCCTTCCTAACCAGGTGGAGTGATGATCTATCTAATTTTTGCAATCCCACTGGTTATATTATTTTCTATACAAACAACATTTCTTCGGATTTTTTTTCCAGAAAATGTTGCCCCCGACCTAATTCTAATAGTTGCGGTATATTTCGGGATTCATTTAAAAAAAAATAACGGTATTTTGTTGGCTGCTTTAATTGGTTTTTTTCAAGATTGTCTTTCAGGGGGAGTGCTGGGAGTTAATTTTTTATCCAAAGGGTTAGCCGGGTTATTTTTTTGTGTCATCAAAGATAAAATTATCGTGCAAGGTGTTATACCGATCGGTTTTTTTATATTTATTACTTCTCTGGTGGACGGTATGATTTATTTTCTCTCTATGACTAGCTTGCTGAGAGGTCATGTCGAAGGAGATTTTATTTTCTCTTATTTAATTATTTTTGGAATTTTCAACGCAGTGGTCGCACCTTTTCTGTTTTATGTATTTGATAAGGGGAAACAATGGTTGAAT
>JABGTQ010000225.1 GCA_018647025.1 Nitrospina sp.
AACTCGTAAAAAATTTGTTCGGCAAATACCTGGGCGATTAGCTGGAGAAACTATAGACAGGAAAGGACGTAGATCATTTGTCTTGACACTTTCAACTCGAGAACAATTTATTCGACGGGAAAAAGCTACATCTAATATTTGTACCAATCAAGGTTTGTGTATGCTAGCAGTAACTATTTATCTAGCGGTGATGGGCAAACAAGGATTACGCGAATTGGCTTTGCTTAATTTAAGGAAAGCTGATTACCTTAAAAATAAACTATCCAAGATGAAAGGGTTTTCGGTAAGGTTTAACTCGGACACTTTTAATGAGGTTGTTCTAAGGTGTCCTAGACCTGCCACGGAGGTTAGGGATGCCTTACTTGGGTATAACATTTTGGCTGGGCTTCCTCTTGGTAATTATTACCAAGAACTTGCCGATAGTCTTCTAATTTGTACTACAGAACTGAATACGGTTGAAGCTATAGACCGGTTGGCTGAAAAACTGGGAACGGTTTAGGTCGTTTTGGTAGACAGCCGTTATAGCTTTTGTGTCAATTCTTCTGCTGGGTAGGTAAAAATTTCAGAAAGAGTAGGATGATAATGAGGTAATTGGGCAAGGTCATGCACCGTTCCTCGGAAGTACATTAAAGTAACCATTTGGTGGATCATTTCTCCAGCTTCGGGGCCAACCACATGTGCTCCAATAATTTCTCCGTTATTGGGAGAGCATAACAGTTTTACATGACCATGAGTTTCTCCCATGCATAATGATTTGCCATGATCATCAAAAGGATACGATGCTTTTAGATAAAGAATGCTTAATTTCTGGCATTCTTTCTCTGATAGACCGACGCTCGCCACAGGTGGGTCAGTAAAGGTCACACTAACTTTTAATCTCTGATTAAATTGACGTGCATCCTCATGAGTCGCATTATGCGCAGCTATTTCTCCTTGTTCTATAGCGATATGAACAATTTCATGAAGACCATTGACATCTCCTACTGCAAAAATATGAGGAACGTTTGTCCTCATCTTCTGGTCCACTTCAATTCGTCCTTGATTTGTTTTGACGGAGGCTGCTGCTAAGTTGAGTCTATCAATATTTGGTTTTCTCCCAAGAGCTTGTAAAATTATGCTTGCAGTCGCAGATTTTTTTATACCCTCGTGTAAAAAGAAAACGGTACGACCGTGTTTAGATTTTTCAACTCTTAATAACTTTGTCCCAGTGTAGAGATTCATTCCCTCTTCACGAAAACGCGTTTCGACTGGGCGAGCTAAGTCTTCATCTCCTTTCGAAAGAATATGGTCACTTCGCTGGATAAGAGTGGTTTTCGTCCCTATTCGACAAAAAAACTGAGCTAATTCGACGGCGACAGGTCCAGCTCCTAGAACAATAATAGACTCGGGTGCTTCTCTCAGTTCAAGAACGTCATCGCTGGTGACAAAACCAGCTTCAGACAATCCAGGAACTGCAAACTCTGCTACCGTAGAACCGGTAGCAATGATAAAGTTTTTTGCAGATAATACCCGCCCCCCCCCTACGTTAAGATCATGTGGAGAGAGAAACGAAGCGTGTTCTTCAATCAGTGAAAATTTTGGATCTTGTAATTGCTCGATGCGGTAGCTGGCAAACTCATTGACCAGTCGAGTTTTTCGATCATGGATTAATGCGAGGTCAGCAGAGAGATTTGAAGCGAAAAGGCCAAATTCCTTGGCTCTATGCATAAGGGCAAGAATATCGGATGATCGGAGGATAGCTTTGGTTGGCATACAGCCACGCAAAATACAAAGGCCTCCAAGCGGACCTTTGTCGACAATGGCAACTTTGGCTCCACTAGATTCAGCTGTGCGGGCAGCAGCATAACCTGCGGAGCCGCCGCCAATAACAACTACATCAAAGAAGTCCATGGGGTATTAAACTCAGAGTGTTTGACATTCCTCAGCGGTAAGATTGAATTCCTTTAAACAATCTTTGAGAAGACTTTTGGCATTTTTGGCCATAAAATCATCACCGGTTTTTTCAAACATCTCAACTGCTTTTAGTAGATGATGAATTGTTTCTTTTCCGCGTTTAAGAGAATAAGATAACATTGCAAGGTTGCTGTGAGCTTTTGCAAACTCTGGGTTCAACCGAATTGCTTCATTATAATGATGAAATGCATTGTCGGTTTCTCCAATTAGATTGCAAACGACAGCTAGGCTGTAGTGGACTATTGGTGATTCTGGTTTCAAACGTAGGGCTTCCCTGAAGTGGCGTGCCGCTTCAATGTTCATTGGGAGTTTTCCGTAGCGTATTGCTAGATTAAAATGGGCTAAGAAATGATCTGAATCTACTTCGATAGCTTTTTTATAGGATTCGAGACAGGTCCTTGGATCACCAAGCTTACTTGCGTTAAGCCCCTCTTGAAACCATTGTTCAGCGGATTTTTTTGGTTCTATATTTGTTGTCATAATATTTTGTGCTCATCTAAAGTCAAGAATGATAGAATAAAATTATTTAAGTTCCAATCGCTATCTAGTTATAGGCTGGCAGTTATGCTACCTTATTAGCACCCTCGCGACAAGAGGTACTAACTCAAGGACGATATATTAATTATTAGGATGTGTTTTATGCCAGTAGAAGTTGGGACTGATGAAGAACGTATTATGTTGGGAAGATGGATTCAAAAAGGCCAGGGTTTGATCGTTGGTGGTTCCCCTTTAGGAGATGCCTATCTAGATCCAAATATAGAGCGTCCTAAGAATATTCAAGAAAAATCTGAAGAATATATCAATTATGATCACCATGCTGCAGAAGAGTTACCTCACCTAAAAGGGCGTTTCCGATACGAGTTGGAAAAATATTACCGAGATCGATACGGCCCCTACCTACCAAAGGATTAAAAGTTTCTTCATGTCGAAAGTTAAAATATCAGAATTAAAAGATGCTCCTTCAGAAGGCTCAGGAAAACAAATTAATCTTACCCATCCGTTTACTGAAACGAAGTATGTTTTAGCAATGTTTTGCGTTGGAGAAAAATATTATGTTCTGACTGATGAATGCAGGATGTGCGGAGGGAGCCTTAGTCGTTCACCAGATATTAGAGGAATGTTTGCTGCCTGTAGTAACGAGGAGTGCCTATGGAATATCAGGAGAGGAAGTTGTAAGTTCGATCGATCGTCAGTAACTACTACCTACAGAGTTTCTGTTATGGAAGATGGACTTTATATAGAAATCTAGTAATGCTTAGATTGAATTAAAGTAACCCTTGAGCTCTCATACTTCCAATTCAAGTTAATTTTATAATAGTAAATTTGGCTCTAGCGAAGGCGCCAAGCGTGAAATTTTTGCACTAGTTTTAAAAGTTTCTTTGGGATGTGATTTTTTTTCCAATTACCAGCAACGAACTTATTTGCTTCAGCCATCGTAGGGTATATGTGTATAGTTCCAAGAATTTTGTTAAGTCCAAATCCATGCTTCATTGCAGAAATATATTCGGTTATAAGGTTGCCAGCATTACAACCCATAATTGTCGCTCCTAGGATATGATCTTTTCCTGGTTTGGTTAATACTTTGATAAAGCCTTGATCCTCACTATCAGTAATAGCTCGATCTAAATCATTTATTTCATAACGCGTTACTTCATAACTAATGCCTTGCCTACTTGCATCTTTTTCATTGAGTCCGACTCGTGCGATTTCGGGGTCTGTGAAAGTGCACCAGGGTATGGTGCTATAGTCGACCTTAAATTTTTTAAAAGGACTGAATAGTGCGTTGACAGCGCAG
>JABGTQ010000226.1 GCA_018647025.1 Nitrospina sp.
TAGTTTACAATAGACTTCTCTAATTGTCCTTTCTGCTTTTGAGCGTTAGCAAGGTTGTTATAAGCACTAGAGTAATTTACCTTTATCAAAATGGCCTGCTGGTAATTTTCAATGGCTTCATCATATCGTCTCAGTTCACTGAGAATATTTCCCCGTTCGTTGAAGGTAAAAGACTGGGTATTTTTGTGTTTTTCTTGGACTAACCAGTAGCCCCAATAAGTAACTAAAGCTACAAAAATTATACTGACCTTAACCCACATAATTTCACAGCCTTCCTAAAAATTTTTAAATTATAGATTGTCATGGTTGCCTATTGTAAATTAGCAGATGAAACCGAGACTGAGGATGATACCCTTTTGCCTCATCGCCCCACTTATAAAGGGTTACTCCATTTGAGAGAATATCGACCACTCCTTGGATTTCATATTCATCATTCAAATAATTCTGGGTCCACTCTTTCAATATTGGAGAAATATGTGGACGTGGAGAAACCCACGAGCCTCCAAGATTAGCTACCACAACGAATTTCGGTTGAGTTGCCTCAACTTCCTGAATTAATTCAGCTTGCATTTTGCGGGCATAAGCGTGTCGCTCCATCAGTGGGTACATATAAATATGCCGAGTTGCAGACTTTCTATGTGAAAAAAAATAAATTTGCGGTTCCGAACCCAAAACCGCAATCCGATCATTTTTTTTAGAATGATTACGAATATACCTGGCAACTTCAAAGGACTCCAAAAAAGGATTCAACCCATATACCAGTCGAGTTACTTGGAAAGTTGATAGTTTGAAAAAAACATTTTTTTGTACCAGGAAAGGAACTCCTAAAGCTAAAATAAATAATCCCACTCTTGCTATATTTTTAATACGTAAAGATGAGAACGAATCAACCAGCCCGTTAAAACCGGCAGCTGCGAAAAGGGAAAGAGCTGGCATCCATAGTAAAAAATAGTGGGCTCTGAAATAAAGTCCTGGAGTAATTGCTAGAAAAGAACATAAAAAAAATCCAAACAGAAATAAATATTCTTGGTTTTTGTCCCTTACCCAAGCAACCGATACCAGTCCAATAAGGGATAGCCATAGGAGTGTAAAATTAGACTCTAAAATGCGCGCAAAATTATATTTAAAGTTCTCAAAGCCTCCGGCCAAAGATATTAAAGAAACATATTCTGAAGCGTATTGGATCGTGCAGAACCAAAAATCTAAAAACTTTCCGTTGGCCGTATAAAAGAGTGCTGAAAGAATTAATGGTAATAAATTACCTAGCAAAAAGAGTCCAATGAATAGAATGGTTTTTTTAAAGGGTTGTGATCTACTAAAAAATCGAAAACCAAGATATAAAGCACCAAACAGAGAAAACAACACAGCATGCTGTTTTATCAGCAGAGAACTTCCTAGTAATAAGCCGCTTAGAAAGAATCGAGCTGATTGATCCTGCGTCACTCGTAGTAAAAAAATTCCTGCTAATGCAGGAAGAAGAACGAAATGTTCTGAATTTGCCCAGACACCTTGGAGGGAGGGACTTAAAGTTAATACCGAAAAACAAACCGCTGCTACAATGCCTGCGGATGGATTCAGCAAGTTTTTCCCCAATAAAAAAATAAAATATGCCGAGGCAAGGTTAGTAAAAATTATTGACAAATGAATGTCAGAGGGAGTTTCACCAAAAAATGTGAGGATCCCGGCATAGACAAAATAGATGCCAGGAAATTTTATGCTCTGAGATTCTGTGTAGGGCATAATTCCTTGGAGCAACTGCTGGGCCATATAGGCATACTCCCCTTCATCTCTTTCGAGGGGCAGGCCCAATAGTCTAAGTCGCACCCAAAGGACTATTCCAAAAAAAACCACAGCCAATCCTAGCAGATATAATCTTTGATAATTTTCACGTAACTGAATAGAAGTTTTCAAATTTGTCATCAACAAAAATATTGTTTATCTGAATACCGTGGTCTATTTATTTAAAATATCAATAGATTCACCAATTAGAGTTGTCATTGCTTTAGGATAAATATAGGTTTTTCCCACGTACCTTCAAGATTGAACTGCTTCTCAGTTAGAGTATTTTTTAGTTCATTCTTAAAGATCTGACTAAGTAATGGTGCCTCTTTCGTTAAGGTGTTTAGTAATTGGTTGGGAGTTACTTTAATTTCTCCATCTACTTTTCTAGTTACAAGGTTGGAAGTAACTGAAGCTGCAAGGTTGATTTGTTGTCCTTTGAGTTCAAAATTATTAGTGGAGATTTTTCCTTTCCAGGCTTTAAACTCACCTTTTAACCTGTCATAGCGCAATCCATTTTTTTTAGAGAAAATTGCGAAGGGACTAAGCAATGGTATTAGTTTATCTTTCATCCACAAGGAAGAATTGACATGCCCATTTTTAAGTTCAAATCTAAACTTTCCAGAAAGAGCATCGGCTAAGTGAGAAAATTTTACTTCTTCACCTTTTTGTTGAATATTTTTTGCTGTAATAAAGTTTCCTTGAATCATCCCCTTGAAGAATCCTGAGCCTTCTATTTGTTCTTTTATAAAATCTTGAAAGACAAGTTTTTTCCCATCGAAGCGCACTATATAAGTATTGGGCTTTGGGCGATAATCACCTGAAAAGAGAATAATTCCATTCGAAGGAACGATGCGTCCATTGTTCAATGAAAATTTTTCTGGAGAAATTTTTAGCAAAGAACTGAAAGAACTAAGGAAGGTATTATTTAACTGTAAGTCATCAAATCTGACTCGCGCCAGAGTTTGGCGAGGAGATTTTTTAGAAAAGCTAATCGTAGTTTTTTTTACTGTATAAGGAATTTTATTCTCGAACGAGAGGTTCTCTATTTTTAATTTACCTGATGTTTGCGTAGGGTTTTTTAAGGAGTTCTGAGTCTTGATAGATCCATTAGCAGTTCCAGTTACGGGTGTCCATTTATTTAAAGAGTTGAATCTTATTGAAGAAATATCTAACTCTTTAAACTTTGTTTCTGAATTGTATGTCCCGGTCAAAGACCCTCTAAGGAGATCAGGTAGGTTAACGACAAAGTTAGATTGAATGGCTCCATCCCACAACATCCCATTAACTTTATAACTCAAGATGCCATTTTCCCATACGCCGTTAGCATTTATATTATAAAAGGGCATATCCCCAAGTTTTTTAATTTTAGGGATTAAAACTTCAATTTTTTTGATTTCAAACCCACTTTTAAAAACAACCTCTTTGAGTAGGTTTCCGTTGGAGTTAAGAACTCCTTTTAGATTTAAAAATAATTTTTCTATCTGTCCTGATGTGAATTCTACAGGCATTAAATTTGTCTTGGATAAGATTTTTGTAATAGCATTAATTTGTTTTGTCCCAATAGCGGCAGACTCCATTTCGACGTTTATAGATGGTTCTGTGGCCAACAAATCATAAGCTTCTAGCTTTCCGCTAAAATTTACGCCTCCAATCTCAAGTTGAGATATATGACCATTAATATTAATCTCATTAGGCGTGGAGTTAATAAGTTCAAGACGAGCACTTAAAATTATAGGGATATTTTTTGCAGGGAGTAAATCAGGTTCCGATTGTACAAATAGAAGTTCGGCATTTCTTATTTCAATTTTACGAAGTGATAACTTTTGATTCTGAAAGTGATTACGTAAAAATGTGAATTTACTTATTTTATTTGAGGGGATTCTAGTTAGACCTGAATTTTCTGGTTTTATAGGCTTAACTGATGTTCCTTGATTAAGGAAATCTATGTTTTTAGAAATCTCTGGAGACCCAATTAGGTTTGTTTTTGAATTTAAGATAACGTTCATAATGGGGTCTACTAAAATTATCTTTTTTATTTTCAACTGACCTTTCATTAGAGGTTTAAACTTTATGTCGAGAAAAAATTTCTTAGCCGAAAATATTTTCTGAGAAGTGTCTTTTGCGCTAACTGTCAAACCACTTCCACTAAGACCTAGTCCGTTTGAAAAGCTAAATCTCAGTGATTTAATTTCGATGGTCAATCCGGTTATCTTGCTTAGTTCCTTTATGATGGGTTTACTCAAAGAATCCAGATCTATAGAAAAAAAACCAAAAAGAATAACTCCCAGAATTAGACCTGTGGTTAAGACCAGTTTGCTGTGTTTTCTGATTTTTTTGGTCTGAAGTAAGCTTGATAGTTTAGGCATTTGGACTCAAGTTGTAAGTAAAGTTTGCCGATTTTTAAGAAAGCATAAAGTTTGAATAACAATATAAAAAACAATGTATTTGGCATGCATGACTTATTTTTTGATGTGTTAATATCATATTAAGTCCACCAATACAAAATTTAAAGAAAAACATGTGATGCGAATAACTAGGAAATTTATTAGATTTGCTGCCATTATAATTTTCTTGATATTTATAGGATTATTGGCACGAGAGGGCAAGCTATCTTCAGCTTGGGTAAATATCCAAGAGTTATTTCTTGGAAAGAAAGAGCAAAAACTGACTTTCGCAGATTACGAGTTTAATCCTGTAATACGCAAGGATATTTATCAAAAAGTTTTAGCGACGGGTACAGTCTCTTTAAAGACAGGGGCAGAAGTTAAAATTGGTGCACGTATTTCTGGGCAGTTGGAAAAACTTTTGGTTAAAATTGGTGATGTTGTAAGGGCAGGAGATATGATAGCAACAATCGAGCATGAGGATCTCTTGGCACGAGTAGCACAATTCTCAGCTGACCTTAAAGCAGAAAAGGCTCGCTTAATTAAAATTAGTGAAGAAGGTCCTCTTGAAATTAAGAAACTAAAAGCAGCAGGAGAAGAGCTTAATGTTCAAATCAGCTTGGCTCAAAAAATGCTTTTCCGAAATCAGACACTAAGTAAAAAAGGGATGGTTTCAGAATCTGCCGTGGACAAAGCGGATGAGCGTTTATTGGTGCTCAATGCACAAATTAATTCGGTAGAAGAGGAGATAAACCTTGAAGCTATGCGCTTGAAAAATGACATTCGTCTTCAGGAAGCTAAGGTTGAAAAAGCTCTAGCCAATATTCTTGAACAAGAAACCCAACTGTCTTATGCCAATGTCACCGCACCAATTGATGGTGTGGTGGCTTTTGTTTCAACTCAGGAAGGAGAAACTGTGGTAGCTAGTATGAGCGCTCCTACATTTGTTACTCTGATTGATCTAAAAAAAATAGAAGTAACCGCATTTGTAGATGAAACAGATATTGGTAAAATAAAGGCTAGACAAAAGGTCAAATTTACTGTTGACGCATTCCCAAAGAAATTTTTTGATGCAGTAATTAGAGAGATCCGACCTAAAGCAGTTATTAAGGATAATGTTGTCAATTACGAGGTTATGCTGGAAATTAAAAAGCATAATATTTCTCTATTAAGACCTGAGATGACAGCCAATATAGTAGTCACTACAGGTGTTCACGAGAATGTATTAGTTGTTCCTCGAGGCGCTGTCAAAAGATCAGGTAAAAAATCCTTTGCAGTAATTAAGACAGAGGTTGCTTTGTCAGAGAAACGGATTGAATTAGGGTGGCGTGATGGTGATTCGCAAGAAGTCTTGTCTGGGCTCAACGATAGTCACGAAGTAGGAATTCTCATTAAACCAATAAAGAAAAAACGAGGTAGGCGAAGGTGATAAAAGTTTCTAAAATGATAGAAATTGATTCTATTAATAAAGTTTACAAAAACGAAGGGTTCGAAACTAATGTTTTAAAGGGTATCTCTGTTTCTGTGGATGAGGGTGATTATGTCAGCATTATCGGACCTTCTGGATCTGGTAAAAGTACCTTAATGACAATCTTGGGGTGCTTGGGCCAGGCCACAAGTGGAACTTATCTTCTTGGAGGAGAAGAAGTAGGAAAACTTAAAGATTATGATTTATCCCGAATTCGTAATGAAAAAATTGGTTTTGTTTTTCAAGCATTTCATTTGCTTCCTGGCGTTTCTGCTTTTGATAACGTGATGATGCCTCTTATTTATTGTAATAAAATACCTGATGATGCTCAAGAGAGAGTTAAGCAGGCTTTGATTCGAGTGGGGCTAGAACATAGAATGGCTCATACTCCTGGTCAACTTTCAGGCGGTGAGCAGCAACGAGTTACAATAGCACGCTCTTTAATTAATGATCCCAAAATTATTCTTGCTGACGAGCCAACTGGAAATCTTGACTCAAAAAATGGTGCAGAAATAATGAGAGTTTTTGATCAATTGAATGCCGAAGGGCGCACGATAATTATAATAACTCACGATTCTTTTGTCAGCGAACACGCGAGGCGTATCCTAACTTTGCGAGACGGACAGATTGTTTCGGATAAAATTAATGAGAATTTTAAGGAACCTCAGGCAGGCCTTGCACGGGTTGAAGTTAAATAAAGGCAATACATTTCTTATGACCCTCGGGGTTATGATCGGCATTGCGTCCTTGACAGTCATCGTTGCTATTGGAGAAGGGACAAAATCCACAGTTCTCGAGCGGATTGCTAATATGGGATTCGGACCAGAATCTTTTTCAGTTTACTCTGGTGGCGGCCGGCTTTTTTTTGGACGTAATCGAAACATCACAAGCATGACCCTTCAGGATGCTGATGATATTCGAGCCATGCCTGGAGTTGCTATTGTTGTTCCTCGGCAACGAAAGCGAATGCGTATTATCAATAAAAAAGAATTTACCACGACTCGGGTATATGGTGTGTCTCCAGAATGGCAGCCTGCACGTCAATGGAAGGTAGTAGACGGCGAATTTTTTAATGATATGGATATGGATCGAAAGAGAAAGGTTATTGTTCTTGGAAATACTCCGGCTCGTAAAATATTTGGAGAAAAAGATCCTCTTGGCAAAAAAATAAGGGTAGGGCAGGTCTTTTTTGAAGTCATCGGTCTTCTTGAAACAAAAGGACTCACTGAAAGTGGGTACGATCCAGATGATAGAGCGCTTATTCCATTAACAACAGCTATGTCACGTCTATTTAGGCAGGCTCACCTTCACAGTATTAAGGTTGTGTCTACTAGCTCTGATATTGTTCGACAGACTATGGAAGGAGTGACTCAAGTTTTAAGGAGAAATCACGGCTTATCACCCTTGGCTGATGATGACTTTCGTTTTGTGACTCCAGAAGGAATAATGCAATGGGTCACTGAATCTGAACAAGCACTAAACCGCATGTTGTTGCTCATATCGACAGTTTCACTCCTTGTTGGCGGAGTTGTTATTATGAATATTCTTCTGGTTTCAATTCGAGAACGTATACGCGAAATTGGTGTGCGACGTTGTTTTGGTGCTCGTCGAACGGATATTACCCAACAATTTCTATTCGAATCAGTTCTAGTGTCATTGCTTGGAGGAGCTATGGGTTCAGTGGTAGGTTGGGTTTTGTCTAGTTCTTTAAAGTATTTTGATTTTTTGCCAGTAAAGATTACCCTCGATCCTTTTGTGCTTGCGTTTGGATTTTCAATGGTTGTAGGTCTTATCTTTGGTATTCATCCAGCTCGAAAGGCAGCTAGTTTGAGTCCCGATGAAACCATTCGCTAAGGTTTATTGTGAAATTACTAATTATTGCACTTACCGCCCTAAATTCAAATAAAACAAGATTTTTTTTGGCATCTCTTGGCATCATGATTGGAATTGCTGCCGTGATAGTGATGGTTGCGATTGGTAAAGGATCGCAACATGAAGTTATGAGTGTCATAGCAAAAATGGGTGAGAATCTATTGACGATTAATGCAGGAGAAATGAAACGAAGAGGGGGCAGGCTTCGGCTTTCTGGTAATGTTAATACTTTAAACCTACGGGATGTGAATTATTTGTCAAAGGAAGTTGATGGGATCGCTTTTATAGCTCCTTTTGAGATAAAGGAAATGAAAGTAAAGTATCTTCAAGTCTTAACATCAACAAATGTAGCTGGATCCACTTTAGAATTTTTAGAAACACGTAATTATAAAATTACCTCGGGTGAAATGTTCAGCGAGATGGATCAAAAACTTGGAGCGAGGGTTGCTGTCGTTGGCAAAACTGTAATAAAAAATATGTTGGGGGGGGGGGACCCACTAGGTAAAACAGTACGAATCAATGCAATCCCCTTTAGGATTATTGGAGTCTTTGAAAGTAAAGGGCTTGATTCTGATGGGATTGATCAGGATGAAATTTTACTTATCCCAATTAAATCTATGTTGAGAAGGATTTTAAATCAGAGCCATATTTCTACAATTTATGTAAAAGCTGACTCTAGAAGAAATATTGAGAGGGTAGCTGCAAAAATTAAAACCGAATTAAGGGATAGACACAAAATAGCAGATGATGCAGAAAACGACTTTACGATCGTTAGTCAAATTGACTTGGAAAACCTCAAGGCTGAGACTTCAGAATTGTTTACACGTTTAATCGTTGGTGTGGCAGCAATATCATTGGTTGTTGGTGGAATAGGCATTCTTGCTGTGATGCTTATTTCTGTCAAGGAGAGAACTCATGAGATAGGTATTCGCAGGGCTGTTGGTGCGACTAAAGGAGATATTGTTGGGCAATTTTTACTTGAGTCGATTATTATTGGCCTATTTGGTGGTTTTTTTGGTGTTGTCCTAGGAGTTGGGATCACGTTTGGGGCATCAATATTGGGAGCAGAGAATCTGCTGCTTGATGCGAATTCAATTTATATTTCTACGAGTGTATGTATGGTGATTGGGGTGATATTCGGTTTGTTCCCTGCTATCAAGGCATCACGTCTTGATCCAATGGTTGCTTTAACAGTTGAGTAATAGTGATCAAAAAAAATGCCGATACTCATAGAGTACCGACATTTTAGTTTCGAATAGAAAAATTATGTTTAAATCAAAATCCTGCCATTACACCGCCATGGTTTGCTGCAATCATACCTATAAGCATAGGGATAGATAACCAGGCATTGGTTCTACTCGCAAGGAAAGCATTCCTCTTTGCTTTTGTTAGAGCGTCACCTTCTAGCTCTCCGGCGATAATCTTTTTTTGGTTAGGCCATATAATAAACCAAACGTTACCAGCCATAATAATTCCTAAAAGCATACCGATCATTATTTCTCCGCTGGGGATACCTTCAACGATGTGTCGTCCCATAGCGTAATAAACAATTCCGGTGATTACTGTCCAGAGGGCGGCATGTCTAAAGAAAAATAGCGCTCGTGGAAGAATGATTTGTGTATATTGCTTTGCTGCTCCTTCTTCGGCCATTTTGGGCATTGATTGTACTTGCACCAAATTAAAAAAATAAAGTAGCCCGATCCATAAAATTCCAATTAAAACGTGTAGAAATTCCCATATCCACATAATATTATTTGAGCTCCTCTTTTTAAAATGATAATAAAATTTAAACAAAATTCATCAATGAAATGATGAAATAATTTTTTTAGTGAAAGAGTGACTATGCATTGATTATTTGCCAAATAAATCGACAGTAGCTGTCAAGTAAGATGGAGAAAATAGATATTTAGATTCATATTTCTGCCAACCGATATTATTCTATACTTTGATTAAGGTGATTTCCACATTAAACGTGATTAAGAATTCAATAAAATTAGTATTTTTTATTATTTAAGGTGGAAGAGTATAAGGATTATCAATGCTGTTAAGTTAAAAATGAGAAGAAGATAAGCCCGTCTTAAAGTATGAGTTTGGTCTGTCTCAAGAAAAATGCTGCTGGATGATTGTTTGGTCAACGATCTTAACTTTTGTTCCAAGGAATGGTTGTCATTAGCGAGAGTATTATTTTCATTTTGTAACTTCTCAATGGTATCTTTAAGTTGAAGCTTCTCCACTTTTAATCCTTTTGTTTTTTCTGATTCTCGAATTAATGCTTCTTCAGGTCCCAAAGTTACTCCGTCGTCTTCATAAGGGCTTTCCCATTCATCTTTCATTCAAGCCTACTTTTCGTGAAAAGAATTGCTCGCATTATTCAATTGATTTAAATGATCAGCGCTTAGTTTTAAATTGCCTGCGAAAGCAAATTCAGAGACTTGATCTGGTTTCCGCGAGCCAACTATTGCAGTTAGAATATTTTTCTGATCAAGTACCCAGGCAAGAGCAACTGAAATCGGTTTTGTTTTAATTTCTTCAGCGATATTATTTATCAAACTTCTAACAGGTTTTGAATTTGTTAATAGGGGTTCTTGATAAAGTTTATTCCATTTGCGTGCAGGGAAAGAAGTCGCTTCATTCGAAAGACGGCCTGCTAGTAAACCTTGGGCCGTTGGAGAATAGGCCATATAGCTTATTTCATTTTTATGACAAATTTCTCGAGTTTCCCCTTCGTACTCTCTTTGAAGAATATTATAAGGTACTTGGTTGATGCAGAATTCTTCAATTCCTTTGCCCAGTCGCAAAAGATCTTGTTCCTTGAAATTTGATAAACCTACTGTGATTGCCTTGCCACTTTTTTTAATTTTTTCCATGATCTCACACAGTTTCTCACTTTGCTCAATACTGTTAAAATAATTACTTGGAAAGTGAACAAGGTATACGTCAACATAGTCGCGGTTAAGCGCCTTAAGTGAATTATTTAATCTGTTATGGTAATCGTCAGTTGTTAAAGAAGCATCAGGCCAAATTTTTGAGATAATGATGACATCTTGTTTTTTATGTCCTAATGCTTTTCCTAATCTCCGCTCCGATTCTCCATCTCCATAACCCTCAGCAGTATCGAAGGCACTGATCCCTAGCTCAAGAGCTTTCTTGACCACAGCTTCTGCTGATTGAGGTGTGCAAATATCTCCCCAACCCTCACTAGGCGCTATTTGCCAACAGCCAAAAGTAATGACACTCCAATCCTTTTTAAGGCTCTTAAATTTTATATAACGCAAATCAACACCTTATAAAACGAATATTTTGAAAACGATAGCTGTGAGGTCTGCCATATCTAGGTTTGATTAAATTAAACTCGTAATCAATGGAGTTTAGATTATCTGTTCGAGCTGTCTTTGCTTTCCAAGTGCAATATCCCAACACCAGAACAAAAAGTTCTGTTAATAGAATAAATATTGCGAATAGTATACCTATAATTGCTGGGAATATGAAGATCAGCCCAGCTAAAACAACAAAAACCAACCCCAAAAAAAGGAAAGATTCAGTCACTAGTTTGCTCACTTCAGAAAATAAGCTTGTATAGATTCAAATTTATTTATATACATAGTCACACTATTAATAGTTATCTAATGTACGAATAAAATTTAGATACAGGTTTGTCAAGATAGAAACTTTACAGGTATTTCTATCTTAACTTAGATATTTTTATGTTCTTTAAAACACTCTCTAGCCAATTTCTTAGCTTCTAAAATTTGGTTAAGGGTCATTAATTTTTCAATTTTTTCTTTTTCATCGGTTCCGGTTATGTTGAACTATTTATGAGCTTGAATGTAATCTAACTTGCCTGTTTGTTCGTTTGCA
>JABGTQ010000227.1 GCA_018647025.1 Nitrospina sp.
AAAAATAGTTAACCTTTCATTAAATCAGATATTCAATCCATTCATTAACCCACGTATAAATATACAAGCATGAATATAGAAGAATTAAAATCCAAAACAATCTCTGATCTGACTAACATAGCAAAAGATCTTAAAATTCAAGGGCATAGTAGCCTACGTAAGCAAGATTTGATTTTTAAAATACTTGAAGCCAAGACTGAAAAAGATGGTTTGATGTTTGGGCAAGGAGTTTTAGAAATTTTGCCTGATGGGTTTGGTTTTATGAGGGCTCCGACTTACAACTATCTCCCGGGCCCGGATGATATTTATGTATCGCCGTCACAGATTCGTAAATTTGATATGCGTACAGGAGACACTATTTGTGGTCAGATTCGACCACCAAAGGAAAGCGAGCGTTATTTCGCGTTACTCAAAGTAGAGGCTATTAACTTTGAAAATCCAGGAAAAACAAAAGAAAAGCTTTTATTCGATAACCTGACCCCACTTTACCCTTCAGAGCGATTGAGACTAGAAACACCAAATGGCAAGGATTACAGCTCACGTATCATGGATTTAATGACACCCATTGGCAAAGGGCAGCGTGGATTAATTGTAGCTCCACCAAGAACCGGAAAAACTATGCTATTGCAATCGGTTGCAAACAGTATCAGTACAAATTTCCCTGAAGTTGTGCTAATTGTTTTGCTTATTGACGAGAGGCCTGAAGAGGTTACTGATATGAGTCGATCGGTTAAGGGTGAGGTAATCAGTTCGACCTTTGATGAACCAGCCCAAAGACATGTGCAAGTAGCAGAAATGGTGATTGAAAAAGCTAAGAGACTGGTTGAACACAAACGAGATGTGGTGATTCTGCTGGATAGCATTACACGACTCGCAAGGGCCTACAATGCTATCGTACCTCCAAGCGGTAAAATTCTTTCGGGTGGTGTTGACTCTAATGCGCTACAACGTCCAAAGCGTTTTTTTGGCGCAGCCCGAAACCTAGAAGAAGGAGGAAGTTTGACTATTATCGCAACGGCTCTAGTCGATACTGGTAGTAGGATGGACGATGTTATTTTTGAGGAGTTTAAGGGTACAGGTAATCTCGAAATAGTTCTTGATAGAAAGCTAGCAGATAAAAGGACTTTTCCTTCAATAGATATAAATCGCTCTGGAACACGAAAGGAAGAGCTTCTTCTACCGGAAGATGATTTGCAGAAGATATGGCTTCTTAGAAAGGTTTTGCTGCCGATGGGTATTAATGATACTATGGATCTACTCCTGCAGAAAATGAAGGAAACAGAAACCAATGCTGAGTTTATGTCAACCATGAATTCATAAATTTAAGAATAGAGAAGACATATGAAGACAGATATACACCCAGATTACTTTGAAACAAAAATCCGATGTGCATGTGGAAATGAGGCTCAGATTTATTCCACCGTAAAAGATATGCATATTGATATTTGTTCTAGCTGTCACCCGTTTTACACAGGAAAACAAAAGCTTATTGACACCGCGGGACGAATTGAAAAATTTAATCGTAAATATGGAAAGAGTAATACTCAGCAACCTGAAGAAGCAACCGCCTCCGAATAGCTCCATTTTATTATCCCCCTGCAATAGTTTTTTAAGTAGCTTGCCCTTACTGGGGGAAGAATAACCTCCGATTTTTTATAACTAACTTATTATGTTTTCTAAGCTAGAAGAAGTAGAAAAAAGATATGATCACTTGAATGTGCTGATGAGCGACCCTAAGGTCATTGCTAGACAGCACGAATTTCAGCAATATGCTCGCGAGCAATCCGAATTATCCCCAATCATAGCAGAGTACCGATCGTATAAAAAAATTCAAAATATCCTGAAAGAAAATCATAAAATTTGCGAGGAAGAGACAGATGAAGAAATAATAGTTATGGCACGTGAGGAAATTGTTGACCTAGAAACTCAGATAATAGCACTGGAGGAAAAAATTAAAGTAATACTTTTACCAAAGGACCCTCGGGATGAACGGAGTGTCATTATGGAGATTCGCGCTGGGACAGGAGGCGAAGAAGCTTCGCTGTTCGCCGTAGACTTATTTCGCATGTACACTCGTTATGCCGAATTAAATAAATGGAAATCTGAAATTCTTAGTCAGAGTGAAACAGGGAAAGGTGGCTTTAAGGAAGTTATCTTTAGTATTCAAGGAAAGAGAGTATATAGTAAATTAAAATACGAGGGGGGGACCCACCGAGTTCAACGAGTTCCAGAAACAGAGACACAAGGTAGAGTTCATACCTCAGCAGTAACTGTAGCTATAATGCCACAAGTTGATGATGTCGATATTAAGATCAGTCCATCTGATTTAAAGATAGACGTGTTTCGTTCGTCCGGCCCCGGAGGTCAAAGTGTCAATACAACGGACTCTGCAGTACGCATTACACACGTGCCGAGTGATTTGACAGTAACTTGTCAAGATGAAAAGTCACAACATAAAAATAAAGATAAAGCTATGAAAGTTCTTCGTGCTCGGTTATATGACCTTGAGCAGAGCAAACAACAGGATGAGCTTGCTCGTGAGAGAAAACAACAAGTCGGGTCAGGAGATAGAAGTGAACGTATTCGGACTTATAATTTTTCTCAAGAACGAATCACAGATCATCGTATAGGGTTAACTTTGCATAAGCTAACTTTGGTTCTTCAGGGTGAACTTAATGAAATTATTGAGGCGCTTACGTTATATTATCAAGCGGAAGCTCTAAAGCTAGGTCGCTAACCTTTCGCCTAGAATAATTATACGTGATATAGGCAGAAGTAAATAGTCAATGAAAGAATTTCTTGATTGGTCAATAGACCGCCTAAATCAGGCCGGAATTCATTTTCCACAGATGGAGGCTGAAGTACTTTTGGCTGGAGCTTTAAAATTATCCCGTGAAGAAATTTATCGTAGACCAGAGCTGCCCCTCACTGAAACTGAAAAAACTATTTTATATAACTTTATAGATCGTCGAGTTAAACGTGAGCCCATAGCCTATATTTTAAAGAGCAAAGAGTTTTGGTCTTTAGATTTTAAAATTACACCTGACGTACTCATTCCCCGACCAGAAACAGAGAATCTTGTTGAAAACCTACTCTTGCTAATTAGTAAAAACCCAGAACAGTTGCCGCTGCGTTTACTAGAGATCGGGACTGGATCAGGTGCTATCGCTGTGGTAGCAGCGATAGAAATTCCTAACTGTCGAATAACAGCAACTGACTATTTTTTAGAGCCATTGGTTGTGGCTAGGATAAATGCTGAAAAGCACGGAGTCCTTGATAATATTAACTTTGTTCAGAGTAATGTCTTTTCAGATCTACCAATAGTACTTTATGATTTTATTATCTCCAATCCACCTTATATTCAAACATCGCAGTTACCTAATCTTATGACTGATGTGATAAATTTTGAGCCTGAAAGTTCACTAGATGGGGGAAGCGATGGGTTAATTTTTTATAAGAGAATTATTCCAGAGGCGCTGGCTTATCTAAAAAAAGGTGGTGTGGTTGTTCTTGAAATTGGAGAAACACAAGCAAAAGCTGTAACAAGTTTATTTTATAAGGAAGGTGAGTACGAAGAAATTAAGGTTATTCAGGATTATAGTGGATATGACCGCGTTGTGTCTGCTAGAAAAAAAATATATGGATAAAATAGTTATAGAAGGAGGTAAGCGTTTAGAAGGTGAGGTAGAGATTAGTGGAGCAAAGAATGCTGCTTTGCCTATTATGGCGGCAATGATTTTAACGACAGGAAAAAATAATCTTAGTGGTGTTCCACAAGTACGTGATGCTACCACAATGCTTAATCTTTTAAATGATCTGGGTGGTTGCACCGAAGAATTTAATGCAGGACGTATCATTTTTGATTCAACGGGTATAAATAATTTTGAGGCACCCTATGATCTTGTATCTACAATGCGTGCATCTTGTCTTGTGTTGGGTCCGCTTCTAGCGAGATTGGGTCGAGCTAAAGTATCACTTCCGGGAGGGTGCGCTATAGGAGCAAGGCCACTAGATCTTCATATAAAGGGTTTAGAGTGCATGGGAGCAAAGATACATTTAGAGAATGGATATATATACGGTGAAGCAAAACGTCTTCGAGGAGTAAGATATTATTTTGACACAGTCACAGTAACTGGAACAGCTAACTTGCTAATGGCTGCAAGTTTGGCCGATGGGAAAACAGTTCTTGAAAATGTTGCTAAAGAGCCTGAAGTAGTGTTTCTAGCAGATATATTGAATCAGAGTGGGGCAAAAATAACAGGTCAAGGAACGGACCTTATTACAGTCGAAGGGGTTCAGTCCCTAAAACCCATTAACTGCCATGTTTTCCCAGACAGAATAGAAACGGGTACCTACATGATTGCATCTGCTATCACAAAAGGTAATATTAAGATTACCAACTGTATACCAAAACAAGTAGAATCTTTAACTTTAAAACTTAGACAGGCCGGACTTATTATAGAAGAAGGTGAGACAAGTCTTCGTGTAATTAGTGATGGCCCAATGAGCGGGATCAATATAAAAACACAACCACACCCAGGTTTTGCAACGGATTTACAGGCTCAATTCATGGCTTTAATGGCACTTGCGCAAGGGAAGAGTATTATCCTTGAAACTGTCTTTGAAAATAGGTTTATGCATGTTTCTGAACTAAAGCGCATGGGTGCAGATATCACTATTCAGGGCCGAACAGCCATTGTGAGTGGAGTCAAAGAATTAAGTGGAGCTCGTCTCATGGCGACCGATTTAAGGGCAAGTGCTTCCCTTGTGTTAGCAGCCTTGGCGGCTAAAGGAGAGTCTGTTATATCCCGTGTATACCATATTGACAGAGGATATTCTAACATTGAACAAAAACTTTATAGATTGGGTGCAAGAATTCATCGGGAAAAAACAAAAAATTAAAAACTAATGGAAGCCAAAGCTATATCGGATCAAGAAGAAATATTACACATTTTAGCATGGATGCCTAGTTGGATAGGTGATGTTGTGCAAGCTCTTCCGTCGCTTCAGACTTTACGTAGAATTTATCCAAATGCTAGGATAACTGTAATAACAAGGTTCCCTACAGGCCAGTTATTATCTGGTCATAAAGAGATAGTGGATACTATTTTACAGTTTCCGAAAAATAAAGCGGATGGTTATATAAAACAATGTGCGGACGCGTGGAAGTTAAGAAAATATAAATTTGACCTTGGAATTATTTTCCCTAATTCGTTTCACAGTGCATTTATGCTAATGCTTATGGGAGCAAGAGTTCGTATTGGTTATTCTACAGACAAACGACAATTGCTTCTAACACATCCAATTTCTACTACCCAAAAAGAAAAAAAAACGCTATATCGTGTCAACTATTTTCATAAAATTCTTTTCCCCTTAAATTCAAAATTATCCCCCGAACGCTACCATTTTAAGTGGACTAGTAGTAGTCAAATTTTGAAGAAGGTATTAAAGGCAAGAGAGTTGGATAGAAAAGATTGTTTAATAACCATTCACCCGGGGGCATCAAAAATTGAACGTGCATGGCATGCTGAGCGCTTTGGTATACTTTGCCAAAACCTTATCAAAGCTTACCCAGTAAAAATTATTCTCCTAGGCAATAATAAAGAGAAGTCATTACTTGAAAAAATTAGTTCCTTTTGTCCTTCTCAAAATATAAGAATCATTGAAAAACTTGATCTTACTGAAATCACTCAACTAATTAAGATAAGCAAACTATTTATTGGTAATGAAAGTGGATTATTACACATGGCTTCACTGGCAAATACGCCGGTAGTAGGTATTTTTGGTCCAGGACAGGCAGCGAGGACAGGACCTTTTATCGATATAGAAAGACAAGAAATAGTGACCAGAAACTACCCATGCTCTCCTTGCAGGCAACGATTTTTTGAGGAATGCGTCCCTTCTTTGCACCATAAACCAGAGTGCCTTGAGAGTATAAGTGTAAC
>JABGTQ010000228.1 GCA_018647025.1 Nitrospina sp.
GACTTAATTTTTTGCGAAGGAATTTTTCATAAACGAAGGTAAACAGGGGAGTTAATCTTAAAGACTTTTTTAGGCTTAATATTATAGGCACTGAAACTTATTATGATAACTTTGCATCAACTCATTATAAAAAAATAATTTAACGCAGTTGCTTGCGCCGATCTCTGCAAGGAACTTTGTGTTAATTATTATACAGTTGCTTCTATGGAGCAAGTTTATACAAAATTAGAGACACTAAATACCGTCAGTTAAATAATCTCTTAGCTGGACAAACCACAGATGAGACTCTACTCTGCATCGAAGGCATGAATATTTCTCCTTTGGATATACTTCATTAAACTGTCTGGCTTTAGTCACAAACAATTCGATTTCGTTGAATATTTTAATTGAGGCCTGATAATGGTGCGTGTGAGTGTCGTTGTTACTACAAAAAATAATGCGGCTATAATTAGAAAGTGTTTAGACCATATTTACGACCAAAAGTTTAAAAATTTTATTTGTAATGTTGCTGACGACGGATCAACCGATGAAACCTTACAAATTGTTAAGAGCGAGTATCCTGATACTAAAATTTTTGAATGTAAAGAATGCCTCGGCCCAGCATACAATCGCAATATAGTTCTTGAAAAGTCAAATGAAGAGTTTGTTGTTTTCATCGATAGCGATGCTTTTATTGATAGAAACTGGTTAGACCAAGCGATTGATAAAATGGAAATGGAAAAATCTATTGGTCTGATTGGTGGTAAAGTGTACGACTATCACACTGACAAGATTCAATCCATTGGAGGGCAGACTTACTTTGGGGGTACCGTCTGGCTTGAAGATTGTCATATCGATGATAAACGTGCTCAAATTAAGGAAAAATTATGCCACTGGCTTCCTAGTTCAACTTTTATGATGAGAACTCATGTAGCCAAAGACATTGGTGGTTTCGACTCAGATTATGGCTACCTATATGAAGATACCGATATTTCTTGGAGAGTCTGGCTAGCAGGTTATAAAGTTCTATATTTCTCCTCACTTGAGTCTGTGCACATGATGTCAGCCACTGCTTCTTCGACATACTCCCACTCGAGAAGACAGTTCATGTCTAAAAGAAATAAGATGGTTACATTTTTAAAAAACTTGGAGTGGGTCACATTAATCAGGTTTTCACCTATTATACTGATGGTGGTATTAGTTGAACTTATTATTTTAAAACCCAAAGCTGCTATTTTCATGGGAAACATTGACCCATTTTTAAACTTTAAAAAAATATTTAAAAAACGAAAAGAAATTAAAAAATTTAGAAAAATTACCGATAAAGAAATAGTTACTTTTTTCGTTTCTGATCACTGGAAAGTAATTAAACGTTGTATCGGGGGTAATTTAAAATTTAACAGTTCTTTATTAAAGAGAAATTGATGAATTTAAGCAATCTGGCCGTCCTCAAATCTGTTCTAAAAAATATGGTCAAAAGAGATTATTTGGGATTTACTCTTTTTGTCACAACCATATGTAATCTTAGGTGTCAGTATTGTTTCAATCTAGAAAACCTAGGCAAAGGAACTGAGGACCTTACCTTTGAAGAAATTGAAAAGCTTTCTGACCACCTACCACCTATGAATGGAGTTCTATATTCTGGAGGTGAGCCTTTGATTCGACCGGACATTGTAGCGATTTCAGATTTGTTTATACAAAAAAATAATTTTAGAGGCTTTGTCATTCCCACTAATGCTGTGGATCTCAATAATACGTTATCTAAAATTGATTCAATTGCAAACTTGAACCCTTTTCCTGAAATAGTCGTCTGTTGTGGACTAGATGTTTTTGAGGAAAATCATGACCAACTAAGAGGAAAAGGTACCTATAAAAAAGTAATAGAAACCATCAAAGCGTTGGTTAAACTAAAAAAAACAAAAAAGAATATTTCTATCTTAATAAATAGCGTTTTAGGGAAAAGTTCGATTCCTCAACTTGAGGAATTCATACGTTTTGCAAAAACTTTAAATGCTGATTTGCATAGCTTAGAAGTAGTAAGAGACGAAAAAATTCAACTATATGATGGAGAGTTACATGGCAATAAAACAAATTTAAACACGGAAACGGTTTTTCAGACAATGACCCATTATGATTTTAGTATCGTAAAGCAAGCTCGAGTTTTAATTGATGAACTTTATCGTCAAGGAGACATGCTTTTAGGGCTTTATCGAATGCGTAGCAAAATGATGACCGATCTACAAAGAGATACTTTACTTTATGATCAAAGTTGGCCGGCCACGTGTTTAGCTGGCCGAACTGGATTTGTTATTCAAAGTAACGGCGACGTCTCTGTTTGCGAAAACCTTTCTCCATTAGGAAACTTGAGAACTGATGGTTATGACCCGGTAAAAATAATAAGAAAAAGAGGTCATTCTCAATTCCAGGGAATAAAAGATCACGCTTGTGACTGCGCACATTATGTTTATGCCAAGGACATGTTAGAACACAATTTTCCAAAAGCTCTGGTCACTTATCTTACTAAAAAATCATCTCGTAATAACTAGGTATGTTTTAGCCATGGTGAATTATTTATCATCAAGGAAGGGAAAACAGTTATTACCATTCATTAACTAGAACATGCAGGTATTTGTACCTTCTCTCTTAAATTAAATTTAGCCATCGATTCAACAGATAGGCCATGTCTAACCAGGTCATCAAGCTATAAAAAAGCTGTTAGTTGAACAAATATAAAGGGTCAAATCGAAAGTTAACCATTTGGGCAAATATAAGTAGCTTTAAATCCTTAATCCAAATCTCTTTTACCCCTTTGGGTGATTTTAAAATAATTAAAAACTAAACTACAATGGCTAAAAGAGTTAACCTTTTACTTTGCAGGCTTGTCACTTATGATCAAGGTTGGTTCACCAAGGAAGCCTTAGAGTATAGTGATAACAGCATTCTTTATTTTATTGACTTTGATAAAATTGTTCTCAAGCACAAGCCCGATCACATTACTGGCCTACCCCACGTTATCTACTACCCCGCTCCAAAAAATCAAAAATTTTATTCTTTAACCCATCCTTTTTTTTGGGCTCCAGTTCATATACTTATTTTGTCTTTCTTTTTTTTATACATTGCTATCCGATTTCGCCCAAAAATAGTTTGGACAGACAGCACTTGGGTTGGTGGTTTATGGTCAATATTTAAAAAACTGATAGGTTTTGATTGCTTTATATATGATGCTAGAGACTGGCTTGCTTCGGACTCCAAACAGAGTTTTTTTTCTTATTTTGCAAACAATGTTGTGTGGCCGGGAATTGATTATCTGGCAACGGTTACAAGTGATCTTCAAATAAACATGACAGGAAAAGTTCGTCTTATGAGGAATCAATTTTGGAAAAAAAAAGTGCGCCAGAACTTAGTATTATATAGTGACCCTCTGCCAATAAAAATTGCTAAAGAGGCCACAGACGATCACAAAACAAATATCTGCTATGTAGGGCAAATCAGAGAGAATTCCGGTTTAGAATTACTGCTCCCATTAATGCCTAAGCTATATGAAACAAACAGAATAAAACTTAAAATTATCGGACCGGCGACTCCTTACCACAGAAAACCACATAAAAATAAAATAATAGATTTAGTAAATCTAAATGGTTTTAATAATTGTGTTCAATTTTATGACTGGATCGATTGCGAGGAAGAGTTTCACAATACGATCAAGGATTGCTTTTGTGGTATTAGTCTTTTTACAAGTGACACAAGTTATAGTTCGATGGTCATCCCTGGTAAAGTTTCTGTATACCTGCAAATGGTTATCCCTCTTCTAGTCACTTATGGGAATGGGGCTTTTACCGAAGTGATTAAAAAATACGACTTGGGCTACGTTATTCATCCTAGTCAAGATGAAATAATGCCTCCGATTTTAAGTTTGTACAATCAACAAAAACATTTCTCCTCAAATATAAGAAAATACGCCGAAAAATACACAGCAAAAACAGTCACAGATTATATTAACTTAGCTTCTAATAAAACATAGATGAAAAGTATTAAAGCTGAAGACGTAGCTAAAGTTTCAGGGTCACGCGTCCAGGATGTCGAAATGCAACTTGACAAATTTTCCACATTTGCTTTGGACTACCGACTTTTAACTGAGGTGGAAGAAAAAAAAACGATTTCAAAGATTCATGGTCAAC
>JABGTQ010000229.1 GCA_018647025.1 Nitrospina sp.
TATTTTTGTAGTTAAGGAGATAATTAAATGACTTTAGTTTTGATAAAAAAAATAACATGGAATCTTTTTGGTGCTTTTGTTTATTTTTGCGTAGGGATAGGAGCCGTGTTTCATACAATTCTTGGTTATTAATTACCCGGCATATTTTTTTATGATGAATCAAAGAGATAAAAAAATAGTTGTGATTAAAATTTATACTTATTCCTTTCTTTTTTTATAAATTGCTTTTATATAGTAGGAGTATTTTTAAATAATTTCTCGCTATACCTTTTACAGGAGAATATTGAACCGCTCTAATTCTTCCTAAAAAATTTTAATGCAAAAGACAGCTCTTATAACATTCGGCATTGTATTTTTTTTGCTTTCAATATCTTATGCAATCAGATGGTTATCCCCAGTTAAAATATTAGTCGACGGTAATGTCCTTCCTTTCATTACCTCTTTATCTTCCGGTATTATTTTAGCCTCATT
This sequence comes from Nitrospina sp., assembly GCA_018647025.1. GTDB lineage: Bacteria > Nitrospinota > Nitrospinia > Nitrospinales > VA-1 > Nitromaritima. The sequence goes on from JABGTQ010000229.1 coordinate 472, forward strand.
ATCCATATGGATTTATATTGCAGCAAAAAAAATTAAATCTAACGTAATTAAAAATAAAGATGATGCATAACAAAATAATTACTATCAAAATTTAATAAGATGGCATCAGGTCAAATTAATTCAACAAACCCTAACCACAATAATCTACCCCATTTTCCTTTCGAAGATTCTCCCTTTCGTTTATCTATGGGGTTACTCAAAATATCTGCTAAAGAATGGTTTGAAATATTTGACTTGCAAGAACGAGCCTTTCAAATAAATGAAAAAAGAAGACTCCTTTCCAATCAACATAATAGTGTCTTTATGGCAGACTCGTCTTCTCTTGCAGCATCAACAGAAGTTCTTAATTTGTTGCACGAACACTTACCTGCTGTTCGACCTGATTTGTATTCTCGTAGTCACAACACCATAAAACTTAAAGCTTATTCAAAATTTAAGGAAGAGACTTGGTCTACCAATCTTCAAAAAAATGCAATTCATCCACTAGACATAGCCGCGAGACTAGTTCAAGAAGATATGATTATAATGCTCCCACCTGAATCTATGAAAAACAAATCTCCAAAAGGGTGGTGGTTAGCAGCAGGAAGTGTTGCATTCCCATCTCGGTGGAGTTTGTCAGATAAGTTCGGTCTACCTATGGATATGATTCATGCCCCTGTTCCGTTTTATAAAGAGCAGATTCAACACGCAGTCAATAACTTTTTCAATGTGATGCCTTGTGACGAAATATATGCTAGGCGAAATTGGTCCTTATACGATAATTCTTTTTTACGCGATGACGGCACAAAACAATTGAGTAATATTATGCAGAAACCCATTACTTCCACTAATGCAGGGGATCGTCTTTGGCTTAGAGTAGAACGTCAAACTTTAAGGAAGTTAAAACAAACAGGGGCAATATTATTTACAATTCGTATTCATTTACGCCAATTAAAACACATTGTTAGTTTTGATGGAATTCCTAACCGCTTATCTAAAGCACTTGCGGATCTTCCTTCTGAAATGCATGCATACAAACAAACCAATTTTTTTGCTGATTCTGCCCAAGAATATCTTAATAAGTTTTAAATTTTAGAGGAAAGTTGAAGAAGTTGAAAATAATAATTCCAAGCCAAATAATGCTATGCCCCATGAATCCTTGGCGTAAATAATTCTTAAGACGCAAGCTTAGTATATTTTTACATATCTAAAATCTTACCCATAATATCTACTATAATATTTGTTTTAGCAATGGAGCTTTACCAGATAATTTATTTATACCTTAAGACCACTTTTAAGTTGCCTTAGAGATGAACCATATTTTTCAAGAAATTCAGGAAAAGTATTGGGGTGTAAGCAGTATGATAGTATTTCTAAAGAATCCATAATACGGGGACCTGGTCTGTTAAAATAAGCATTTCCGTCTACTACAAAAATATTATTATTTTGATATGCCTTCCAATTCTCAAAGGGAATATTTTTCTTTAAAAGTTCTAATTCCTGTAAAGTCTGGTCCAGTTTAAACCCGCAAGGTTTAACAATCACTACGTCAGGGTTAATTGATGAAAGGTTATCTCGGGTAACTGTGAGTGCTTTTTCTCCCGGTGTTGCTAGCAGATATTTTCCTCCAGCAATTTCAATCATTTCAGGAATCCAAAGTCCCCCAATCATCACAGGTCCGTACCATTCAATTGTTAAAACCGTTCTTTTAGTTTTATTATTTTCCACTACTTTTTTAGAAATATAATCAATGCGCTTATCAACATTTTCTTTAAACTCTTCGTATGCAGAAACCGCATCTAATTCTTGAGCTACTGTACGGATATCTTCCCAAATATCTTTCAAATTCTGTGGTCGTAAAGAAATTATTTTTGTATTCGAATTTAATACCTTATTACAAGCATCTGTCACCTGCCCAAACGAAACCGCGCAAACATCACATAAATCCTGTGTGATTAAATAATCAGGCTTTAAGGTTTTGAGTAAATCGAGATCTAAATCATAAACAGAAAGTGAATTTTTTAAAAGTGACTCAACTGATTGATGAATGGCTTCACTATTCGTGTGTTTCCCAACACTAGATGAGGTTAGATTAGGAAGCCCTGATACAGAAACGGGAAAGTCGCATTCATGAGAAATACCCACAAGGTTTTTCTCCAGACCCAATATACAAACGATCTCGGTTGCCGAAGGCAACAA
>JABGTQ010000230.1 GCA_018647025.1 Nitrospina sp.
CGTCCAGACATCTATCAAATCATTCGTTATGCAGCAGACAAAAAATTCATGGTTGTTCTAGGAACAAATGGGACTCTAATTAATAAAACTAATGCTCAAAAAATTAAAGAAGCGGGCGCTCATGGTGTAGGTATTAGCCTTGATTCTATGGATGCGATAAAGCACAACAAATTTCGTGGTGTTTCAGGTGCCTGGGAACAATCCATGGAGGCTTTCAAAGTATTAAATGAAGTCGGTGTTGATTTTCTTATTCAAATGTCCGTATCAGACATGAATTATAAGGAAATCCCTGATGTCGTGGAGTTTACAGAAAAAATAGGAGCAATCGCATTCAATCTGTATTTTCTTGTTTGTACTGGAAGAGGCCAAGGGAACACTGATATTTCTAACGAAGCCTATGAAGAAGCGCTCAAAATGCTATACGAACAGCAGATGAAATATAAAGGGCGCCTTATGATAAACTCAAAATGCGCTCCACAGTATAAACGTGTTGTTTACGAAAATGATCCTGATTCAGTTTACACACGAACCTATTCAGGTGGTTGTCCAGCCGGAACACATTATAGCAGGATATCTCCCGAAGGTAACATGACACCTTGTCCTTTTATAGAAGAATCTATTGGCAATTTAAAAACATCTTCATTTAAAGATCTATGGGACAACTCTCCTTTAATGATTCAGTTACGAGATCGAAAACAATTAGAAGGAAAGTGCGGAACCTGTGAATTTTCTTCTATTTGTTCTGGATGCCGAGCGCGTGCCTTTGCAGAGTCAGGCAACTATATGGCTGAAGATCCTTCCTGTGACTACGAACCAGGAAAGCATGGTGGAAAAGAAATCACACTTAAAGTAGAAGATACTCTAGGCCTAGAGGTTGAATTTCATATTCAGTGGACTCCGGAAGCCAAAGAACGACTTGAAAGAATCCCCTCCTTTGCCAGAGGAATGGTGGTTAAAGGGATCGAAAGATTTGCTGAAGAAAGAAATATCACTCTAATCGACGAAGCAGTTGTAAAAAAGTCACGTGAAGAGATGATCGAAAAAAGAGGAGCGATGTTTCCTTTTCTGAAAAAATTCATCAACTCTGAAAAGTGACAATATTAATTTTCTAACAGGCAAAATCAACTAACAACTTATTAAAACACGAACTACCTTCTATTTTTTTTATATAGATCTCCGACACGAAATTCTCCACGATCTTCTCGTTCAATCTGTGTTTGTCTTGTATCTTCTAAATCCTGCTTTCCAAGTGCTTCCGAAACCTCTACTTGATAATCCTTAACTTGTCTATAAAGAGGATGTGCGATATCAAGTTTTAAATTGGATAGCGCTGCTGTAAACTCACCATTCCCATCTGGAGTGAGTTTGCAGACCAGTTCCCCTGATTCTTCATCACGAAAAATATCAAGTACGGTAAGAGGAGTTTTATTTTTGACGACAAACCCCATTTCTCGGAGCAACGTAAGCACAGCACCTCTTCCATAAACCCTCAAAGGTAGATGTCCTAACAAATCATTTAATAACTGCTGCGCGCTCATAAAAAAAACTCACAAAACGATTTCAAAAAACACATAGGCTAGAATCAATAGCGACGATAAAATAATCACAAAATGAGACCTAGGATTGACAAACTTATAGGCAGACTATCATAATTGATGCTTATTATTAGACAAATCAATTGTTAGACAGTGCAGTTACATCTAAATTAAAAATCATCTGGAACTCGATTACCTTTTTAAGGATAATAATAAGTACATTTTAATTATTTATATTTGAATAACCATAAATATATTACTAACGAAAGGCTTAGATGTGGAAAAAATTTCAGTTGTTGACTACATAAAAAACTTACCTTTCTTTCAAGAGTTTACCGAGAGCGAAAAAACCTCTCTTCTGGAAAAACAAGGTCTCTTAGAAGAATATCAACAAGGTGAAACTATCATTAGCCAAGGAGCAATTGAATCCTGGCTTTATGTGGTCCTTAAAGGAACCGTAGGCCTCTATAAGTCAATGGATGAAAATGTTGACGATGGGCGTATATCTCTTAAAAATAGTGAAGAAATATTGGTCAAGAAAATTGAAATTGGATCCATATTTGGGGAAATTTCTTTAATAACCAGCCGCCCTAGGAATGTCACCGCTCGTGCAGCGTCGAAAGATGTTTCAGTTATTAAAATAACAAAAGAAATTCTAGAAAGTTTTGAGCAATCAATCAAAACAAAAATTCAGAAACAACTTCTCACAAAACTTGCCGAGAACTTAGACGAAATGAATACAGAATCGATTAAGTTAAGATCTATTATAAAGAAAAAATTAAAATCCAAGGAATGAAGATGAAGCGATTTTTTTTATTTTTAATGACGCCTATTGTAGCACTAACTCTATTTGGTGATGCAGACGCAGAACTAGAATTTAGATCTAACTCAAAAGTTTCGCCAGGAGATACCACATCTGCCACCATCAACTCTGAACCCTCTATTCCTGTTTATCAAGCGGCTACAAAAAATTCTATTAATGCCACAAAGAAAGGCATTCAACTCCATTTTCGGGACTATCCACTCGGGGAAGTTTTAAAAAACATAAATGACGAAACAGGCATTCGTTTCAACTTATCATCAAAGATGGCAAAAATACCAATCAACGTAGATATTGAAGCAAAATATTGGAAAAGCTCAGTCAGACAACTGATCAAAGATTTTAGCCGAGTCGAAGTTTGGACTAATAATCATAGAACCTCACAAATATGGCTTGTAGAAAGTAATTCTTATCATTAATTAAACTTCTCATTTATATCGCTCTGTCTACCCTAACTATATTAAAACCAAATCTATTTTTTATAAAGGATTTTCCTAGTTTTCCCGATAAGTAGGTGTTGGTTTTTATCCACTGGGGAGATCAAAGGTGACACATCAGCTAGAAGTGGGTCATTCCACTTTGAAGGGATTTCAAGAAAGCACATCTAGTAATGATTTTGGACTATACCTTCTAGGAGTATTTAAAAACCCCAATATCTTTTTAAGTATATTGATAAAAAATATAACCATAACCAGTCCTATGTATAGAGTTTTTTCCAGTCTCAATGTAATTTTTATTCTCGTAATTCTCACTTTAACTATTTTTGGCATTCAAATCTGGGTCGATCCTAAATATCCGAATAGAGTCGATGGAGAAAATCAAATAACTATCTCTCGGGAAATAGCGCCTCTTAAAATTAAGCGTCAAACTTTCACACCTCAAAGCGTCAATGAAATAGTCAGTCAAAATTTATTCAGAAAAGAAAGAAACGAATATCAGCCTCCCACATCACCCAAATCGACATCACAGTTAGCTAAAATCACCCCAAAATCAAATCTCCCAGCCCCAAAGCTTATTTTAAAAGGAGTAATGCTTCTAAGCGGCACCAAAATTGCTATTTTAGAAGGGTCACATCCTGTCACAAAAGAGGGCAAAGTTGAGAGCATCCCCATCAAGCGAAAAGGATATTACCTTGGCGATAAAATCAGCGGTTATAAATTATCTAAAATAAGTAAAAGAGAAGTGATTCTGGATAATTCTGTGGGTCAAATAATTACAGTAAAGCTTAAGAGTGATATGTCTGAGGATGAAACATTGCAATTTAAAGAAAATAGTACAGACCTTAAAGATGAAATATCAAAACCCAAACAACCTAAATCAAATACCGCGAGTACGGAGCCCATAGTAAAACAAAAACCTCAACCGGCTCCAAGAATTTCTGGATCTCGCTTAACACCGCTACCAAAACATATTTCAGGCATGTAAAATAAATTATGCTTAAAAAATCAGATCCCGTAGAACGAATACTGCTGAGAAACAATACGCTTACCGAAAAAGTCCTCGGAGAAATAAAGTCAAATCAACTTCAAACAGGGCATTATCTTGGCAAAACACTTGTAGACCATGGGTATATAAACGCAAATGTCTTACTAGAAACGCTAAGCAAAGAACTAAGTTTACCTTTTCTCAGTTTCGAGGATTTTCCAAAGTCCCAACTACCAATTAAAGAAATAAGTGTTTCAGAGACTTTCTTAAAAGAAAAAACTGTATTCCCTGTCCAATTAAAAGATAACACTTTGACCTTGGCAGTATTTGATCCCTTCGATTTACATACTATAGAAAACCTAAAAATTTCACTCGGGAAAAACATAAAAATAATTTTAAGCACTGAA
>JABGTQ010000231.1 GCA_018647025.1 Nitrospina sp.
AAATGAGACTAAATGATCGTCTGATGCTAATGACTCGAGTATTCTGATAATAATAGGCGAATATTGTCGGCCTCAGGTTGGTCTGGGTCTAAAGTAAGTGAGCGTGTGAAATAGATAATGCCTTGCTTGGGATTGTTGAGGTGATAAAAATTCAAAACTCCCAGGTTTTTAAATCCTATGGAAAAACGAGGATTGAGCTCCACTGCCTGTTTAAAATAGGACTCTGCTAGCTTAAAATTATTTTGTGATAAATAAATATCTCCGAGCCGAGCAAAAGTTTCAAAAGTTTCCGGGCTGATTTGGGTGGCTACAAGAAAACGCTGAACCGCATCCGGCACCAACCCTTTTTCCATATAAAGATCTCCTAAATTATAATTGACTGCAAAGATCAGCGGGCCCTGATTTAGGGCTTCCTGGTAATACTGTACGGCTTTATCTGTTTCTCCTAGAAGACCATGAGCCCGTGCAAGGTTAATAAGTGGGCGTAATTTATAAGGGGATTTTTGATAGGTATCTTGCCATAGGGATAGTTCAGATTGCCAGACGGTGTTTCTCTTTATAGTTAAAACCCCTAGCATCCCCAAAAATAGGCAACAAATAAGAATAATTTGTAGTGGTTGGGATTTGCCCCATTTACAAGATACTTCCGAGACCCAATAAGCTAATAGAATAAAAACCCCGGCTGATGCAAGATAGATTCGGTGTTCGGCTGCCAGGTCGTGCAGAGTGACAATGGAAGAGGATGGAGAAAGGATGATAAAAAACCAGCATAGAAAAAATAAAATAATTCGATTTTTAAATACGCGAAAAGAACCAACCAGTAAAAAAAATATACAAAGTGCGGGGATTAAAAAGCTTGGTGATAAAAAGTTTGTGACAACTTCAATATCGGGATCAATATTGAGGTTAATAGGAAAGAATATTTTATTTAAATAATAAAATATAATCACATACGGCTGGCTGAGCATATATTTGACCCTGCCGACCATCTGATCGGTCCGCGAAGGACCAACCAGAAAAGCTTCATCCGTAAAGAGCTTATAAAAAAAAAGGCTGGCGAGAGCAGAACAGATAACCAAAGGCGGCCACTTCCATTTTTTCAAGAACTGCCAAGCTGGAGAATTGTCTGGGCAACTGAAAAAATAATAAAAGATCATTGAAGCAGGCAGGGTCGCGACAATCTGTTTCACACTAAAACCTAGAAGAATAATCAAAATAATAATCAGGAAATAAAAAAAGTATTGCAGCCCAGAGGTTGAAGTTCGCTCCAATAATTGTTGGAACAATAAAAACCCAATAAGGTAAAAGGTCGATGCCATAACCTCAGAACGACTCATGATGTAAATAACGGATTCAGTTTGAATCGGATGGCAAAGAAATAAAACGGCTGCAAAAAACGATATACTACGAATTCTATTATTACCCCAACCCAGTGCGCTAAGATGAAAACGCTGAAAAGATTTTTCAAATATAAAAAAAAGAAGCAGAGCATTTAGAATATGAAAGGCTAAACTAAGCAGATGAAACCCAAAAGGTTTAAAGCCATCCAAATAAACGTTGAGAGCTATTGAAATTCTTAGGAGGCCACGATGGATAAATTCCTTTTGCAAAAACTCAGGGGTCAGCAGGGTCTCGGGTTTTTGTAATTTGGCGTTATTAGAGATGTAAGGGACGCTATCGAATTGAAAGGGGTTATTGAGATGATTAGCAAAAATCAAAACTCCAAGCAAAGATATGATTAGGCAGTAACCAACAGCTGTCTGCGAAAACTTTGGGTTGAAGGGTATCAAAATGATTATTTCCTCACTTTTCTTAGCGCATAGTCTAATAAATTTTTAGCAGTTGTATTTTCAGGCTGTAGTTTGAGGACCTGTTTTAAATGAAAAACTGCATCGGCGATATGGTTTTTTTTTAGATATATGACGGCCAGATTATAATGGATTTCAGGTAGCTTATAATTAATGCTCAAGGCCTTTTTAAATTCAATTTCAGATTTTTCATAAGCTTTTAAATTCCAAAATATGAAACCTATATTGTTTTGTGCTTGCGGATGTTCTGGTTGTATTTGAAGTGTCTGTCTAAATTCAATCAGCGCTTCATCAAAGAACTTGATATGTCGATATGCGTCCCCCAAATCAAAATGATAATGTGCTTTATCGGGGCGCATACTAACGGCTTGTTGTAAAAAAGGAATGGCTTTTAAATAAGCCTTTTGCCTGATCCAGGCCAGACCCGAAAAATAATAGGTGTCCGGTTTATCAGTACCTAGTGCTATCGCTAGTGAAAAATTTTTAATGGCCTGCGTCCATTTTTTACGCTGAAAATAAATATGTCCTAGGTTTGCATATGAATCTGACTGATTGGGGTTTAGCCGAAGAGCAGCGGCTAGTTCGCGCTCTGCTTCTCCAAGCATTTTAGCTCCCATATATGCAGTTGCCAGATTGTTAAGAACCAGACCTTTATCCGGAGATTTTTCTGCCGTGTCTTTCCAAAGTAAAACTTCAGTCCGATAATCGAGAGAACGGTTTACTGTGAGCAAAAAGCATAGAGATAAAAATAAAAATAAAAAACT